>CAIJOT010000137.1 GCA_903822335.1 uncultured delta proteobacterium | reverse complement strand
GGTACCCACATTAGGGTTATTGATTGCCCTTATTACCTTCGGAATGGTGGGAACATCAACGGGTTATTATTTACTGGTCACAGATTTTTGGATAAAAAAAGATGCTGGAGATACACAAATCACAGGGAAACATGGAGACGAAAAAATAACAACGGGGTCCGACAGAGATAGCATTAAAAGGGGCAAAGAGCTATTTCAATCAAAATGTTTATTTTGCCACGATCCGCATAGCAGAAAGGCGTCCTACGCTCCTGGCCTCAAAGATATATTAAAAGAAAAGATGCTGCCTGTGAGTAAAAAACCAGCAACCCCTGAAAATATTGTAAGTCAGTTAAAGAAACCCTACAGAGACATGCCGCAATTCTCTTTTCTCACGGAAAATGAAGTGCAGGACATTATTGCGTTTTTAAACACACTATGAGACCATGCCTTCACAGTCACCCATGTTTTTAAAGACAAGGAGCCTTCAATATTTTATCTTTGCCTTATTAGTCGTAGGCCTTGGTGGTATCGTTGCCCAGACAATACTCCTTCGGGAATTACTCATCCTATTTTCCGGAAATGAATTCTCTATAGGTATTATTATTGGTTCCTGGGTTATCTGGGAGGCGATCGGTGCATTCAGTGGCGGGAAATGGGGTGTAACAGAGAGAAAAAATATTGCAATGCTTGTGTGGGTGATCATCCTGTTTTCCATTGTTTTTCCTTCGAGCATTTATCTGGCCCGTATATTTAAAATCATTATCGGGATCCCTCCAGAGATAGGGGTAGGTATTTTACCGATTCTCTATTCTTCCTTTATCATTCTTCTGCCGACAGGCTTCCTCCACGGTCTACTATTTACTATGACCTGCTCTATCCATAACCAGATAACGGGTGAGGGTCCTTCCTCTGTTGGAAAAGTCTATTTTTATGAAATGCTTGGAACGATCATTGGTGGAATACTGGTTAATTATCTCTTTATACCTCATTACCATTCTTTTCAAATAGCTATGGCAGCAGCTTTGTTAAATGCAATTGCCTGCTTACTGTTGGTTGTTTCATTTCCCGTCAAAAGAGGGTATTTTGTGCTGGTAGCTGCTATCTTACTCTTGCTCTCTTCCTTTGCCTTTCTCGCAGGCAATGGGGCGGACAAAGCTCACCATGCCTCTATTACAACACAGTGGCAAGATAAAAACCTCATCTACTATGAGAATTCTTTTTATCAGAATATTGCTGTTGTTCAAAATGAGAATCAGTACACATTCTTTTCTGATGGTGTCCCCCTTATTACAACACCAGTTCCTGATATTGCCTTTGTCGAAGAGTTTGTTCACTTCCCTCTGCTCTTTCATGCCTTTCCCCAGGAGATACTTGTTTTGAGTGGAGGGGCGGGTGGTGTGATCAATGAGATACTCAAATACCCTACTGTAAAGAGGGTAGACTATGTGGAAATTGACCCTTTCATGTTAAAGACCATTCAAAAATTCTCAACACCTCTCACAGGCAAAGAATTGAACAACCCTCTTGTCTATCTCCACTATTTAGACGGAAGAATTTTTGTGAAAGATGCTCCAAAAAAATATGACGTTGTGCTTTTAGGTATGGCATCACCCCAAACCCTTCAGGCAAACAGGTTTTTCACCCAGGAATTTTTTACCATGGTGAAAGGTATTTTGAAGGAAAAGGGAATATTCGCCTTTACCTTGACTGGCTCCCTCGTTTACTACAATAAGGAACTGAAAGACTTCAATAGATGTATTCTTACTACACTTGAAAAGGTTTTCCCCCATCAATATGTTATACCCGGTGATTTCAACATTTTTATGGCTTCAAATTCTAAAGGGGTCTTTCCCCTTTCCCCTGCCTTGCTTTACGGACGATTAGATGCCCGTAAGGTCAGGACAAACCTTCTTACCTTTTCCCACCTTACCTATCGTTTGGAGGAAAGATGGCACACATGGTTCTATGCTTCTATCAAGGATGGAGAGGCATCAATAAACAGAGATTTCTCGCCGAGAGGCCTCTTTTATAATATTGCATACAATAACCTTCTCTTTTCGCCTTCATTAAAAACAGTATTCGACTGGACAAAACGTATTGATTTCTTTTGGATAGTTGTTTTTATACTCCTTCTTTTCTTTACCTTTTTATTGTTTCAAAAAAAATACAATACAATCAGCGTTATGTTTGCTATTGGTACCACAGGTTTTACCGCAATGATGTTTGAATTGATACTGCTTTTCAGTTTCCAGGTATATTACGGGTATGTATTCTATGAAGCAGGCATTTTTATAACCCTGTTTATGGGTGGTATGGCGCTGGGGAGTCTTGTAATCACTTCCCGTTTACGCAGCATTAGAAGAGATGTTACAATATTCGCTAGTATAGAGATGGCGATTGTCGTTTTCGCTCTTTTGCTTTTCTTCATCTTTCAATATCTCGATTTTATGCCTTTTTCCAGGCCTGCCCTTATCCACATACTTTTTCTTTTCCTCCTGTTCCTGGCTGGTTTTTTGACAGGCATGGAGTTTCCTCTTGCAAATAAGATTTATTTGAAACATACGGCGAAACCGGGTTCTGAAACCTCTGATCCCATAGGAAAGACCGTGGGACTCCTCTATGGTGTGGACCTTTTTGGCGGATGGATTGGAGGTATGATTGGTGGCTTTGTTCTCCTCCCGATGCTTGGTTTATTCAAAAGCTGTATCATGCTCGCTGTCCTAAAAACGGGTAGTTTCCTGCTCTTGTTGACTTTTTCAAAAAAGTAGTATAATCCTAATTCGATAATACACGGGTATAAAAGGTTTCTCGTGTGCCTTTATGATAAGTAGAAGAGATTTTCTAAAAATAGTATCCCTGACTCCTTTTGCTTTACAACTCGAAGCGAAAGAGTTGCTCCAGAGGGGTGGCGCCCCTTTAAAAGAAGCCCTGTATTACCAAAAACTCGATGAAAAGAAAGGCATTGTGGGGTGCCTGTTGTGCCCAAGGGGATGCGCCATACCTGAAGGCGAATCAGGTTTCTGCCGGGCAAGAAAAAACATAAAAGGCAAGCTCTATTCACTCGGATACGCTTCCCCCTGTGCAATCCATATAGACCCTATAGAAAAGAAACCATTTTTCAATGTGCTTCCAACCACCCTTAGCTTCTCCATTGCAAGCGCTGGATGTAACTTAAGGTGTAAGTTCTGTCAGAACTGGCAGATTTCTCAGGTTTCCCCGCTTGAGACGGTCAATCAATTTGCTCTCCCTGACAAGATTGTCACCATGGCAAGAGCAAATGAATGCAGAAGCATTGCCTATACCTATACAGAGCCAACGAACTTCTATGAATACATGCTTGACACAGCAAAGATTGCCCGCAGTAATGGTGTTTTGAATGTGAGTCATTCCAATGGGTACATCAACCAGGAACCCCTGAAGGCGCTCTGCAGGTATATGGATGCGGTCAATATTGACCTTAAGGGTTTCAGTTCTTCCTTTTACCACCAGCTTTGCGAAGCAGAACTGGAACCGGTACTGGAAACCATAAAAACCCTTAAAAAATCAGGGGTGTGGGTGGAGATTACCAACCTCATTATCCCCGGACATAACGATGATACCAAAATGATCACAAAAATGTGTGAGTGGTTAAAAAACAATGTAGGTCCTGATGTTCCCCTCCACTTTTCCCGCTTCTTCCCGATGTATAAGATGACAAGCATTGCACCAACACCAGTGGGCACATTGGAGAAGGCAAGGGAAATAGCGTTAAAAGCAGGTTTACATTATGTGTATATTGGAAACGTCCCTGGTCATCCCGGAGAGAACACCTACTGCCCGTCATGCAGAAAAATGGTGATAAAGAGGGCAGGATACAGCGTTACAGAGTTGAATCTGAAAAACGGGAAATGCAAGTTCTGTGGGGAGAAGATAGGGGGTATATGGACGGTATGAAGAAAGTTTTAAGTTACAAGTTGCGAGTTGCGAGTTTCAAAACCAAACATGTTGTGTATGGAATGGTTTTAATGCTGGTCTTATCCATGGCTGCGTACACAGAAGAACTCCCGTTGAAAGTCCGTAAGCCTGTCTTTGCAGGTTCTTTCTATCCGGCAGAGAGAAATATCCTCGATAAGACAATAGACAGCTACCTAAAAGAGGCGGAATCAAAAAGCGAAAGGCTGCCTTCCCATGTTTTTGGTATCATTGCTCCCCATGCTGGCTATGAATATTCTGGCAGGGTTGCATCATTCGCCTACTACCAGGTAAAAGGAAAAGAATACAGGACAGTGATCCTTATGGGCTCAACCCACCATGTGGCTTTCAGAGGTATTTCCATATGTCCTTCAGGGCTGTGGGAAACCCCTCTGGGAAGGATTGAGATTGACCAGGAGGTAGCGAAGACACTTATTGATCATTGTAAGGCTGTCAAGGTGTTTCCTCTTGCCTTTGAACGTGAACACTCTCTCGAAGTCCAGTTGCCATTTTTACAAAAAGCCCTCAAAACCTTTAGAATTGTCCCTCTTGTGATGGGAAGTATGGAAGAAAACGATTACAAAACCCTTTCAGATGCACTTTTTAAATTATTGCAGCAGAACCCTAAAAATATACTTATTGTTGCATCATCGGATATGTCTCATTTTCATTCTTATAGTAAAGCGAACCAGATGGATAATCTGGCGCTAAAGGATATAGAGGCACTGAATCTGGAAAAGCTTGAAAGCGATTTATTGAAAGGAGAATGTGAACTATGTGGTGCTCAGGCGGTTACCACGTTGATGATGACAGCGCAGAAACTCAACGCCGGTGTGAAAATTCTCCAACATGCGAATTCAGGGGACGTAACGAAAGATACAAGTAGTGTGGTTGGGTACGGTGCTATTGCCTTTTATTATGCAAAAGATGCCCATTCACTCAATAAAAAGGAACAAAAAAACCTTGCTCACCATTGCCCGCAACGTACTGGAAGAGTATATCGCAAAGGGAAGCATTCCCAAACTTGAGGTGCAGGATAAGCGGTTGCTTGAAAAAAGAGGAGCATTTGTCACCCTCACAAAAAAGGGGAACTTAAGGGGGTGTATCGGGTATATTGTCCCGATGCTCCCGTTATATAAGGCGGTTGCAGATATGACGGTTGCTGCTTCAACCCGTGACATGCGTTTCCCTCCTGTCACAAAAGAAGAACTGAAGGATATTCATATAGAGGTGTCTGTGTTGAGCCCGTTAAAATTAATCAATAATATTAGCGAGATCGAGGTGGGGAAGCATGGTTTATATATCAATAGAGGGGATTATACGGGTCTACTTTTACCCCAGGTTGCCACTCAGTATTTGTGGAACAGGGAAGAATTTTTGAGACAGACCTGCCTTAAAGCTGGACTTCCCCCGAATGCCTGGAAGGAAAAAGGAACACAGATATACACCTTTTCAGCTCAGATTTTCTCAGAATAACGTTGTTTATCAGTGCCATATTTATGCTGAATGTTTCACCTCCTACCCATCATTTATGTTAGGTCTTAAAAGTGGTTAGATTGAATGAGAAGAAAGGGGCAGGAGAACGAGATTTGCACCTACAAATATCCAACTTTAATTCACGAACCGAGGTGATTATTACTATCTGAAATGGTGGTGGCCAGATTGCCGGGTGGTGTTGGGGTTGTGGGAGAAAAACCCCGGACCTGTGAATGCCCTGTTTCAGCCGCATACCTCTTTTTTTGTTGGAGTACCGGCCGAGGTAGCAAACCAGTTGCTGGCTGGCATTGAGAATGCATCGGCGAGGGGTTCCAAAGGGTCTTGGGGTTGAACTGCGCCGGTCAGCGGCGTAAGACTCCCCGAGGACTTTGGCGGATAGTCCAACGTACCGGTAGAAATATCGCAGGGCAAGCGGTCGAGGGCAATCGGAGGGCGCAGAATCTAGAACACGCCCTCCGCCCGTCTCGTTTCAGAGGCTATTGCTTTACCAGTTCGACCCGGCGATTCTTAGCGCGCCCCTCCTCGGTGTCATTGGACGCAACGGGCGCAAACAAGCCGCACCCGTAGGATCTCAGACGGGCAGCGGCGATGCTGTGGTCGAGAACAAGCACCTGGAGGACTGCTTCGGCCCGGCCCTGGGAGAGCTTGATATTGCTGTCCACGCCGCCCACGTTGTCCGTGTGGCCCACCACATAGATCTTGAGGCTCGGGTCAGCTTTCAGAAGTTTGGCAATCTGCCCGATGGCCTGCGCCGATTCGGGTTTGATGGTGGACTTCCCGGTGTCGAAATTGATGCCGTAAACCGCAACATGGCCGGTTGCCCTTATATCGTTGGAGAAGGCCGCCGCGTCCGCCACGATGGTCTGCTCCATCGCTTTCTTCTCGACGATCCGCAGCCAGATCTTGCTATTCCCCTTATAAACCTCACACCACACTTCCTGGCCGTCCTTAACGATCTTTCCGTTCACCCACCGGGTCGGATCACTCTGCAGGATCGTGCCCCCAACCTTGCGGATGGCGTTCTCGTAGTTGCGGACGACGGCGAGGCCGCTGGGTTCGGTTCCCCGTTGTCCGGTGAAAGTGTAGGTCAGGAAGGTGAACTTGCCTTCGACCGGGGTCTTCGGGCCCTTCGTCGACAAGAATTCGTAGACCCCGTAAGCCTCGACCTTGCAGGTCTCGATGCTGTATTCCGGCATGCGCGTGGGGAACAGCGAGTGGTCCTTGCATCCGGCTTTGTCTGGCTGCTGGGCGGGGAGGTCCATCGCCAGCAAGATCAAAACCGCGCTCATCAGGACGATCCATACCTTTTTCATAGTCTTTCTCCTAAATTATAGAAATTTGCTTTTCAGCATGTAATAAGCATAACAAAAGAAAAACATACTATCAATACGAACGTGCCGATTTTATGGTTAAAAACCCGAGGCTGAAAGGATGCCTTGAAGGCATAATTCGTTAACAGGGTAATATCCATCGAGATACTCTGAAATAAAACGAATCCTCTGGTCCATGACGGTAACTCCTTGTCCCACATCCTGTGGGATTAAACCATACCAACCCATAGACACCTCCTGTGTCTATGAATTAATACAAAAGTGTTACCCATGTACCCAGAATAATCTGTTACCTATCTCCCCGTTCGGTCATTGTTTTCTCTCATTGTTTGCCACTTGTTCAGTTTTTTACTTGTGCCATAAATTCAATATTCAAGGGCTGCCGCTTATACTATTAGGTTTGGGCAACAAACCTGTAAAGATGCGACCCCATATTCCCAATTGTGGATTGCGGAATGTGGATTGTGGATTTTGTAAGTCTTAATCCTGCCGGAGGCGGGACATTGAGAATTTAATCGCTGTAATTATGTTTAATGATTGTATTTTTTGTTTCAAAGGATTAGGATTGTATCTATGCAGGGGAGGCTTCAAGTGAACTGTTCAAAGTTTAAAGTTCAGTATTCGCCGTGCGCTATGAGCTACATTTATAAGGGGTGGGAATGACTGTTATCAACCAGAAAAGTGGGCTTTTTAAGCGGAGGAGGCAGGGAATAACGCAATGTTTGCAACAACGTCCCCACCGTCCTATTGACGTTCAGACGTTATGATGTTATAGTTACATAGCTACATTAGGAGGTGATTTATGACTATGCAAGCAAAGCGAGCAACAATATATATGGATCCCGAGTTACACAAGGCGCTACGACTAAAAGCAGTCGAAACCTCTTGTTCAGTATCAGAGCTTGTAAACAATGCCGTGAGAGAGGCCATCGCAGAGGAAGCAGAGGATCTGGCTGCCTTTGAAGAGAGGGCAGGAGAACCCTTGATCAGCTATGATGAAATGATCAAAAGGCTCAGGAAAGATGGCCGCATATAGAGTCCATTTCAGAGAATCCGTTGAGAAAGATTTCAGTGTAATACCTAAAGCGGATCTCAAGAAAATTCTCCAACGCATTAATTTACTTGCTGAAAATCCCCGGCCTTCTGGTTGTGAGAAGCTAACAGGCAAAGAAAGGTACCGCATCCGTCAGGGACGATATCGGATTTTATATTCTATTCAAGACGATGAGCTTACTGTCTGGATAGTGAAAGTTGGCCATCGTAAAGACATTTACCGCTAAAGCGAACCGGTTGTTTCACTGGATCCTTTACTTCCCTAAAATATATTTAAGGTGGTGACATGCTGTTGTCACCGGCACATAATATGCTCACATATAAAGGAGGGTTATTATGCCACAATATACCTTTAAAATAAATGAACTGGAATACCGGACGGTTGATGCACTCGACCTTGATGATGCCCTGGAACATGCCGGTATCGCAAAAGATGATCCTTATGAACTGATAGAGGGGGATGATTTCGATGATAAGTGCCTCATGTCAGCCATTACACAGACTGTTGCTCAAACAGATTCCCTCTCGAGAACACCGTTTCCTTCGTGCTTAAGCTCCGTGCGGATTACCCACTACATGATCCGGCATCACTCAATGTTGTGAACTCGTCGTTCCTCCTCAGACAGCACACATTGTCCCTTTGGGAACGTTCTGCCGTACCATAAGTGGGTTACCCAACCCGTACTCGATGTCGCCCTTCAGGAAAGGTGTTCTTTGTGGTTACCTGCGAAATTGATCTGGGCAACAGGCCGTTGACGGGCTGTTAAAAAAGTCTATTTTCATCATTTCATACTGACTCATGGTTTTATAACTCTTTAATATCATTGACTATAGCAAACCCACATTTTCTCAATATCGCTGTTCATTGAGTTTTTCATCCAGTTATAAAGGATGGTTGAATCAGAACAGAATGGGATCCCCGGATGCACTTCATCCACGAACCGGTGTATTGTTCTTACGCCAAGTATGCTTGCAGCAAGACCGAATACAATATCGGGATAGCGTTGTGTGAGCCACGAATCTATGATATTTGCAACATACAACAGGGCCGTTTTTTCTTCACATGCATTGTTGAAAAAAATCTCGCTATCGCTCTTTACTCCCCGTCCGGAAGACCTTTTTCTCGACATCTTTCCTCCCTGAAAAATTATTATTTCTGTTTCAGCGATATAAATACCACACCATGCTGACAACACTATGGCAGTGAAAAAAATATCTGAATTTTATTTATAGAAAATAGAATCCATGCTATTGCTGCTTCCCGATTATTCATGTTCCCTTTTATCAAAGCTCCATTATGCTGCACCTCTTTGTATCTTCCATGGTAAATATCGCCTCTCCTTTCAAAGAAGCACCTCCCTGGTTCCTGATGCTTCTTTTTATAATATGAAAGGAGTGACATTTTCATTTTGCACTTAAGGGGTGTCATAATTATATTGCAGGCACAATTTTATATACAACCCTTGACACGCTGAAGAACACATTGTATCATGGAGTAAACAGGGGGTGATGGGCATGAAGATAAAATGGTACGGCCACGCAGCATTCAACATAACCACTGAAAAGGGAGTTAAAATCATCATTGACCCCTATGAATCAGGGGCCTTTGGCGGGGCTTTATCCTATGGTAAAATTAAAGATGAGGCTGATATTGTCCTTACAAGCCACGACCATGATGACCACAACTATACAAAGGATATCAAAGGAAAGTTCACACATATTGATAAAAAAGGTGTGTATGAGGTGAAAAATGTCAAAATAAAGGCCATGCCTTCCTACCATGACCCATCGAAAGGTAAAGAGAGGGGTAATAACCTGATGTTCGTGATCGAAGCAGACGGGTTAATCCTTGCCCATATGGGGGACCTTGGTCACACACTGGAAAAGGACACAGTGAAAGAGGTAGGAAAAATAGATATTCTGTTCCTGCCTGTTGGTGGCTTCTATACGATTGATGCAAAAGAGGCTACAAAAGTAATGCACGATATAAACCCTGTCATCACAATACCCATGCACTATAAAACAGAAAAATGCAATCTTCCGATTTCGGAACTAAAGGGGTTCACAGGAGGTAAAAAGTCGGTAAAAGTAACAAACGTTTCAGAGGTAGAGATAAAAAAAGAAACTCTTCCGAAAGAGCCTGAGATTATTGTCCTAAAGTATGCCCTGTAGGCGGCCTCATTATGTTGAAAAAATTATTTTCAAGAGAAGATATAGATAATGCTGTTAAAAAGCTCGCATCCTTAATAAAGAGGGATTTCGACGATGAAAAAATCATATTCGTATGCCTTCTGAAAGGCTCCTTCATGTTCACATCAGACCTCGTGAGATGCATCAACAATCCATCAAGGGTTGATTTTATGAGGGTTTCGTCTTATGGAAATGCCATGACATCAAAAGGTGAGATATTAATCACAAAGGATCTGGAGGAGAATATTGAAGGGGAAAACGTGCTGATTGTGGAAGATATAATCGATTCAGGGCTTACCCTTAAGTATGTGAGCGAAGTGTTGCGTAAAAGAAAACCAAAAGCCCTCAAGATATGTGCACTCCTTGACAAAAGGGCGAGGAGAGAAGTGGAAATGGAGGCTGATTATGTTGGGCTTACAATTGATGATGGCTTTATAGTAGGGTATGGGATTGACTTTGCCGAGCAGTATAGAAACCTCCCCGAGATATATATCGTGGAAAAAGACTGAAACCACAATAGATTCGATATTTCTTGAGATGAAGCTTACGGGGAGGTCTCCTCGTTATATCTTCAAAAACGATCATGAAGTAGCAGGATACACATATAAAAAGGAGGTTGAAATGCAGGTATTGGTAATGTATTTTTCAAAAACAGGTCACACAAAAAAATTGGCTGAGGAGATAGCGAAAGGTGTGCAAGAAGTGAAAGATGTGGGCTGTGTGGTAAAACCAGCATCAGAGGTTACAAAAGAAGATTTTGTTTCATCCGATGGCATTATCGCTGGTTCGCCTGTGTATTTTGGGACTATGGCAGCAGAATTAAAGGAGGTCTTTGATAAGTATGTTGTCATCCGCAAGCAAATGGGTGACAAAGTGGGTGCCGCCTTTGCAACCTCCGCTGACCCCTCGGGGGGAAAAGAGACTACCATGATTTCCATTATTCAGGCACTGTTGATATACGGTATGATAGTAGTGGGTGACCCCTTGGATGCAACAGGACATTACGGTGTAGCCTGCACGGGTGCCCCTGATGAAAAAACTGCTGAGAATGCCAAGAAGTTAGGGAAAAGGGTAGCAATATTAGTCAAAAAATTAAAAGGATAGTATGCCCGATGGAGAATCAGGACACAACAAAAGAACAGCTATTGGACAAACTTGTTGCAATGTACCAGAAGGTTGCCAGCTCGAAGCTCCACAAAGATAGCTCAGGCGTGTGGAAAGAGCGTTGCGAGAAAGTAAGGATGGAGGCTTCTCATGGTTCACAGATCAGGTAAAAGACAAAACCTCATTACACGGGAAGAGAGTGTCCTTGCCATTATAGATGTTCAGGATAAGCTGGTACCCGTGATAGTACATAAGGAAAGAGTCATTGAAAATATTGTCCGGCTCACAAAATTTGCACAGATGATTGGGCTTCCGATTTTGATCACTGAACAGGAAAAACTTGGGCCTACCGTTCATGAGGTAAAAAAGGAATCCCAGGATTCCCAACCGATTACAAAGGTCCATTTCAATTGTTTCTTTTCTAATGAATTTAAAAACAGGGTACATAAAACTGGCAGAAAAACATTGATTCTTGCGGGGATTGAGGCTCATATCTGTGTGGCGCAAACAGCCCTGTATGCATTACCCTACTTTAATGTACATGTGGTGAGCGATGCCACTTCCTCCCGCACGCTCGAAAACTGGAACATTGCCTTAGAGCGGATGAGACAGGCAGGCATTATAATTACCTCTACCGAGATGCTGATATACGAGTTGCTGCAACAGGCAGGAACAGACGAGTTTAAATCGGCACTGCTGTTGGTGAAATAGCGCTTATCCCATGCAAAATCCTTCTCTCTTAACGATGTTTTTAGCTTTCCTCAGGCTCGGTGCCGGAGCTTTTGGCGGGCCTGCAATGGTCGTGTATATTAAGGCCCTATCGGTTCATAAGAAACACTGGTTAGACGAAGAAGCTTTTCAAGATGGTGTCGCCTTGTGTCAATCAATACCAGGAGCAACTGCAATGCAGGTGGCTGCATATGTGGGGCTACAAGTAAGAGGAGTCATGGGGGCCCTCATAACCTATACAGGGTTTGGGCTTCCGGCCTTCTTTCTCATGTTGGTGCTCTCATCTTTGTATGCGGGCTTCCACAAACTTCCGCAGGTGATTTCTCTTTTCTCTGGCCTACAGGTTATTGTTGTTTCTATTATCGTAAATGCAACGTACTCCTTTGGGAGAGGAACTTTAAAAGATTACAGGGACATCGCGATAGCCATCACATCTACGCTTCTGTTCTGGATGGGGGTAAATCCTTTTTTGGTCATTATAGGGGCTGCCGCAACAGGCATACTGGCTTTTAAAAATATACATATAGTTGAGTCCGGGAAAATAAAACAGTGTGGTACGTTTCATGTGAAACAGATTGCAGCCCTCCTGCTTGCTCTCCTGATAAGCCTTGCACTTATTTATTTGATCAATATTAACCTTGTAAAACTTGCAACAGTAATGATAAAAATAGATTTATTTGCTTTTGGGGGTGGTTTTGCGGCCCTGCCACTTATGCTCCATGAGGTTGTAAGTGCGAGAGGGTGGATGGATGGAAAAACCTTCATGGATGGAATAGCCCTTGGTCAGGTTACCCCCGGTCCAATCATTATCACCGCAACTTTTGTCGGATATATGCTTTACGGATTATCAGGTGCGATAGTTTCCACAATCTCTATATTCATACCCTCGTTTTTTATGCTCCTTTTTGCTGCCCCTTTTTTTGACAGATTAAAGACATCAAAGTATTTTTTTGGGACAACGAGAGCTATCCTGGCAACCTTCGTCGGGTTACTCCTTTATGTTGCAATAAAGTTTGCCCTTGCCATTCCATGGGACGTGATGAGAATAGCCATAGGTATTGCATCAGTCATTGCGTTATTGAGAAAGATTGATATTTTTTATGTTGTATTGACAGGCGCTTTGGTTTCGGTATTGATAATCAGATAAACAGAACACTATTTCTTCATGTATACCAGGTCAGTGGGGGAAAAATTGCTGCCCTTTTTCACTTTTGCCCAAGATGCATCAACGCCAAAGAGTTCAAAAACCTCAAGCTCTCCCTTATAATTGCCTTTTATTTTGCCAAGGGGGGTTTTTGTCTTTGCGTCTATCACCTGTTCTCCTGGTGAATAGACCTCAAGGGCACCACCTTTCTCCAGTCCAGACAGCCTCCCTGCGTTTATGTATATTTTCCCGTTTTCAATGGACGCTATTCTTGCATGCCAATCCAGAGAAAGTATTGACCTCAAAAGGTCCTCGGCGATGATCTCAATGGACAAGTCTATTGCCCTTATCTTTGCCTTTTCAGAACTCATCTCCCCCTTCTCTCTTGTGAGAAATACAGGGTTCCTGCCTGAGAGCTGTTTCAGGATAATCCCGGTTTCCGTATTATAAATGTCTATAGAGGTTTTGGATATGGCAAAAGAGGTTTCCTTTTCATCTTTTCCTTCCATTTTTGAGGTACTGGTGTAAATATCAGAAAGGGTACTCTTTAATACCGCATGTATCCCATAAAGCTCGTTCAATATCTTCATGTTCATCGGTTCCGAAAGTATCCCATCTTGATTGATAGTATTTGGGTCTATGCAAACGATGGTACCTGTATTTTCCAATCTCGATATAAGCCTCTTGGTGGCTAATTCTCCCAGATGTTCTTCTTTATAATTAGTCTGGTCAACAATGGGCATGACAACGACCCGCCTTTTCATCTTCGGCGATGGATAGTTGAATGTAATCATTTGAAGCATGGGCATATACCCCATGCCTGGTGGAAGAACACCCATTTGAGAAGGGTATACCATTTGTGGAGCTATCCCTTTCTTTTTCAGCTCTCCCTCGAGTTTGGCAAGCCTCTGCTCCAAGGCCTCCCGTTCCTTCTTTCCTGAACCCGACGAGAGCAACGATTCACCAAGGCCAGGCGAATACTGGTCCTTCCGAATCCACACATTTTCTGGTTCATAAGGGCTTAGCATAAACTTCTTATTTCTTGCATATATATATTCCACACCATCAATGACCTTTATATCTCCAGGTTTTGGTTCTGTCTCTACTATCTTCTCTGCTTTCTCTGCTTTTTTCTGAGCCTGAGGAGACTTATCGTCTTTTTTGCCTGTAAAAAAACCACAGGAGACGAGGAAAAATATTAAAAAGATCACTGTATATTTTCGCATGTAGGTAATTATAAGGTATATATGGAGAGAATGTCAAAGAGATTTTGCTCTATGTTTCCCATTTAAAGATAGGAAGGGTAAAATAAAATGTACTGCCTTCCCCTACAACGCTTTCTACCCAGATCTTGCCCCCATGGGCTTCAACTATAGACTTCACAATGAAAAGACCTAATCCCGAACCATCCCCTCTTTTCCCGAAGCTCCCTCTCCTGTATTTCTCAAAGATATACTGGACTTCGCCTGAAGGGATGCCAATCCCCCTGTCCTTCACAGATATTACAATGGAATCTTCATCTCTTTTTGCATCCACAAATACCACACCACTTTCCTTTGAGAACTTGAGTGCATTCACAATGAGGTTCACCATGACCCTTTCGATATAGGACCTGTCTGCAAGCACAAGGGGGAGTTCCTTTTCCAGTAAAAACTTCACTCTCGGACTGTATAGTTGAACAATATCCTTAACGATTTCAGAAACGTCAGATGGAGCAAGCGATAACTCCAGTCTGCCTGATTCAATCTTTGATACGTTCAGGTAATTCTCTACAAGCTGGTATATCTTTGATGTATTCTCCTGAATGTTTTGAAGCTTTGTCCTTAAGGGTTCTTCTAAATGTCCATATTTTTCTTCCAGTACCCTATTTAAAAAACCTGTAACCGGTATAAGAAAGGATTTAATGTCATGGGCGATAGAAGAGATAAAATCTGCCTTAAACTCTTCAATCTTTTTTTCTTTTGAAATATCACGAAATAGCAGGATATAGCCTTTTTCTTCAGAGTCTAATGTATAGGGAGATATGTAAAGTTTCAAATAAAGAACAGAGGATGGCTCATTGATCTCTAATTCCTGAGCAACTACCTGACTATTCTCATGGATATCCAGGCTTGGAAAGATTGTTTTATAGTGTCTCCCAATCGCCATATGTCTGTCAATGCTGGTAATGATCTCTGCTGCCCTGTTAAAATATGTTATAGCGCCTCGTGGGTCTATCGATATAAGCCCATCATCTATGGTTTCAAGTATTGCCAGGAATTTTTTTCTCTCAAATTTTATGATTTTTGATTTCTCTTCCAATTCAGCGTTGATTGTCTTGATTGCCTCTATATTGTTATTTATTGTTGCTTCCCTTTCATTGATCGATTCAACCATCTTGTTAATGAAGGAAGCAATCAAGTGAAACTCCTTTATTTTCATATCCTCAATATTGATACGTATCTTCATATTCCCTTTCTCGACTTCCTTACACACATCCGTTATTTTTTTAAGTGAGGGGTTAATACCTCTGGTGATAAAGAATGCGACAACAATAACCGCAAGGGTAGCAAGAATCGAAATCATCACAAAGGTTAAAAGAAGTCTTTTTTTGAAAGAAAAAAGCACGCCTTCATTGATTGCGATCCCATATGCCCACTCATTACCAGCCTCAACATCTTTTATTGGTTTATATATAACAATATAGTTTGTACCCCCTATCTGGTTTCTCCCTACATAATTTTTCCCTTCTCTGTATAGTGTGTTTACAATTTCATCATTAAGATTTTTTTCTTGCAGGTTGGTTTCTGACACAAAGGTGCTAAAAACCCTTTTATCCTTACTAAATATGGATATCCCAACAGGTTCATCTGCTTTCTGTGCCAGTATTTCTTTTATGTTATTGATGAATGTATTATGCCTGTCTATCACCATTAAGCCCATAAGATTGCCCAAAAAAACATTGCCATCTTGGATAGGCACAGATACATAGAGGGCAACAAACTCTCCTGTTTCTGTCGTAATCAGGGTAAAGCCCTTTGTGGTGTAATGTTTCTGAATAGCCTGGATACCAATATTATAGTTTGTCAATCTATCTTGTAGGGTAAATAAGGTTTTGCCTCTCCTATCAGTAAAGCGGACAATATCTATATCTTCCCCTTTAAGAATACTTGCCGATAGCTCACCTAACCTTTTGATGTCTCTCTGTTGAACAGCGTATTGAAATTTATCCCTTATAGACGTTAACACAAGGTGTTTTTCAATATGGTACAACTCCCTGTCTATTGCAAAGGTAAGCAGATTTAAATCGGAAGACAGTCTCGTTTGCAATTCATTTAATGCGATTTGTTCTATTAATGTGACACCAGAGTATGTTCTGATAACCGATAGGAGAAGAACAAGACCTATAAAAGACGCAAGTATTCTTGTAATTAGCTTCATGTCTCATTATTGGAGGTGGCGGGAATCGAACCCGCGACCCCCTCGTTGCGAACGAGATGCTCTCCCTCTGAGCTACACCCCCTATGTCTATAATATAATTTTATGCGCTCTTTAATATCAAGGTTTTTCAAGAAAATATTGTTATGTAATATGTAATATGTTTTTTATCGTTTGTTTCAACTCTCTCGTATCCGCGGATTTTACTACATATCCATCGGAAACCCAGCTTGAAAAATCTTGTTTAAATTCACCGTACGCAGAACACAAGATTACAGGCTGGTCTTTATTCACATTCTTTATCGCATTCAATGCTTGTATGCCATCCATTCCCGGCATTTTTATATCCAGTATGATTAAATCAAAATTCGACTCTTTTATTTTTTTAATAGCCTCGAGACCATTTGAAGCCAATTCAATCTGGTAACCCTCTTCCTCAAGTTCTTCTTTGAAGAGTATCCGTATATTTTCCTCGTCGTCAACTACCAATAGTTTTATAGTTTTCATAAGAACTCCTCTTTGGTTATACTATTTTTGAAAGGGAGATACACAACAAATGTTACACCTTTCCCCACTACATTTTCAATCTCTAAATGGCCATTATGGTTCATCACAATTTTATTTGATATTGCAAGACCCAAACCCGTTCCCCTTTCTTTCGTAGTAAAAAATGGATTAAAAATGTTACTGATAATCGCAGGATCTATGCCTCCTCCTGTATCAGTGATAGAGACCGCTGCAAATGTTTTGTTATCGAGCTTTATTTGTTCTGTTTTAATAGATATTGTGCCACTCCCATGCATTGCCTCAAAAGCATTCATAAGTATGTTGATAAATACCTGCTTAATCTGCTGGCCATCACACATGATAGAAGGTAATGCCTTGTCGTATTCTTTTACTATGTGAACCTGTTCCCATGTTACATCTGAATTGAACAAATATAGAATCTCGTCCATGCAATCATTGATGTTACAGGGTTCGATGAGTATCGGGTTTTCTTTCACGTAGTCCAAGATTTCGTTGAGAATCGTTTCGAGTCTTGATACCTCTTTGAGAATTATATCTATATATCTATTTTCAGTTTGTTCGAACTGAATTTTTTTTGCGAGCCTTTTAGTAAATCCACCGATTATCACAAGGGGGTTTTTTATCTCATGGGCAATGTTCGCAGTCATCTCACCAAGGCTCCTGAATTTTTCTTGTTCTATAAGTCTTTTCTGTGCATCACCCAACTCTTTTACAACATCCCGAAGCTTTGTATTGAGTAAAGTATTTTCAAGTCCGCTTGATATATAATTTGCGATAGTGTGTATCAAGTACTGGCTGTTTTCCTCTAAGGCAAGGTCTTGTTGCGACCTTGTTCCACATATGGTTATTGTTCCAAGCATACGGTTTTTTGACAACATAGGCGAGGCATACAGTGAAAGCTTGAAGGAATCCTTATGTTCTGCTGGAGCAAGTTCCCCCAAGGAAATTGCCTGTTTTGTCCTGACGGCCTCTTTTTCTAACTCTTTTACATAGTTTTCTATTGACGGTTCTATTACACCATACGTAAACCTCTGTGAATCGAGTTTTAAAAATGTGTGTTCTAACCTAATTGTTACAAACGTTGCATTGAGTGCTCGGGCGATTATTAATGCGATGTTCTTTAAAAGTTCGTGGGGCTCTATATTTGAAGTAAGGGTCTTCCCAAGTTCTGAAAGTGTTGCGAGTTCACTAATCCTTTTCTTTGATGAAAAGATAAGCTCTGAAGCACGCAATATGCCGCCTATTTCCCTTGAAAGCATTGAGAGGAGAACCTTTTCCGAATCGTGTATCGTTTCCCTGCTCGATGAGATGACAACCATTACACCGTAAAGATAGCTATCGTCAGAGAGGGGTAAAAAGGAAAAGGTCTTGAATTTTTCAATGACCCCATTTAGGTCGGGATAAAAAAGACAGCCGAATCTCGGTGGTATATCCTTAATCGTGAAAAACTGGGGTACCCTTTTTTGCGCCACACTACCAACAATCCCCTCACCAATATGACATCTATACTGGTTTAATATGAGAAAGAGCACGCTTTTCTGATTCATAAATTTACAGGTAAGTCTTTTATCCCTGTCAAAGGTATACACTATCACTTCTTCAAAGTGCATTTCTTGAGCAATTATATTGAGAATTGAACTGATTCTGGAGGGTATTTCGAGGTTCGAGTGGGATATCTCTATAATCTTTCCAAGTAAATCAACGGGGTTCATGTTTTTCAATGGCTTTTTTGTATAACTCTATATATTCCTTTGCAGATCTTTCCCATGAGAAATCCTCTCCCATACACCTTTTTACAAGATTTAACCAGTCATTCCTGTTCCCATACACCTTTAATGACCTTTCGATAGCATCGAGCAAAACATCTTTTGAGTAATCATAGAATTTAAAACCATTACCTGTTTCTGGCATTTTTGTATAATCTATTATAGTATCTTCAAGCCCGCCAACACCCCTCACTATAGGTACGGTACCATATTTAAGGCTATATAGTTGATTAAGGCCACAGGGTTCATATCGTGAAGGCATCAGAAACATATCAGCGCCTGCTTCAATAAGATGGGCAAGCCTGTTATCATAGGCAATCCTGATGGAAAATGATGCATGATATTTTTTAGACAATTCGGTGAAAAGATCGTGGTACCGCCTCTCTCCGGTTCCTAAAATTACATATTGTGTACCGAGTGATAGCATCTCTTCCAGTGAGGAAGCGATAAGATCAAAACCTTTTTGGTCAGCAAGTCTTGATATGGTTGCTATCAAAGGAAATTTTTCATTGAGAGGCAAACCAAATGCTTCTTGCAGTGAACTCTTACATATCTTTTTATTTTCTATATTATCAATACCATACCTTGCAGGAATAAAGGGATCTTTTGCTGGATTCCAATCTTCATAGTCTATCCCGTTGATGATGCCGTAAAGGTCTTTGCTTCGTGTGCGTAAAATACCATCAAGGTCACAGCCAAATTCTTCGGTCTGTATTTCTTCGCTGTATTTTTTACTCACCGTGTTGATGATATCTGAAAATACTATACCCCCTTTTAAAAAATTGATTTTCCCGAAAAATTCGAGGTAATCAGGTGTAAAATATTCCCATCCTATATTCAAAAGGTGCATATCGTGCTGCCAGAAGAGCCCCTGATAGCCAAGATTATGGATAGTGAACAATGTAGAAACGTTTTTTACAACCGGGTCTTCCCTGTGCAGTGTCCTTAAAAACACTGGAGTAAGGGCAGTTTCCCAGTCATTACAGTGAAGCACATCGGGTATATAGCCTGTTACTTTAATTGCCTCCAGAATGCTTTTTGCAAAAAAGATAAACCTTTCTGCATTATCAAGATAATCACCATCGGGAGTACTATAAAGATAGTCCCTGTAATAATACTCATCTTTTTCAACCAGGTAGGCAACAACACCGTCATATTCGCTTTCCACTACCTCTCCGTCAACCATGGTCTGGGATATCGGGCAAGAAAACTTATAATTTTTATACTTCATGGGGAACCCTTTTTCTTCAATGCCTTTGTGCTTTGGTAATATAACCCTCACCTCTGCACCAAGTTTTTTTAAAGCCTTCGGTAGGGCGCCCGTTACGTCTGCAAGACCACCCGTCTTTACAAAAGGATAAATTTCTGGAGATGCAATTAATATATTCATGACTACCCCCTATACATGTGTTTCTCTAAGATATTCAGTAGCCTCTTCAGGCGGTGTAGGGTTAATGTAGAAACCGGTTCCCCATTCAAACCCTGCCATTTTAGTAAGCCTCGGTATAATCTCCATATGCCAGTGATAGTGAGGTATTTCTCCATTACCAAAGGGGGTTGTATGGATCATATAATTATAAGGCGGCGCATTAAGAACTTTATCATACTTTTTCAGTACTATCGAGAGGGCCTCGGAAATAGAAAAATAGTTGTCATCCCTGTCATGTAAGGCAAAGTACGGTTCGTGTTTTTTCGGTAATATCCATGTTTCAAAAGGAAAGCGAGAAGCATAGGGCGAAAGGACTATAAACCTCTCATTTTCAAAGACAACCCTCAGGTTGTCCTCCTTTTCCTGAGCTATAATGTCACAAAAAATACACCTGTCTTTAAATTTATAATAGTTCAGGCCTCCGTTGATTTCTTCAAGGACCCTTCTGGGAACTATGGGAAGAGCTATCAACTGTGAATGGGAATGATCAAGAGATGCACCGGCTATAGAGCCATGATTTTTAAAAACAATGATGTATTTGAACCGTTTATCATTTGTCAGGTCTAATGTCCTTTCCCTGTAAGCAATAAAAACGTTCTGTACAGCCAGAACGTCCATACTGGATAATGTCTGCCCATGTACAGGGGTTTCTATAATGACTTCGTGTGCCCCGATACCATTCATTCTGTCGTATAAACCGATACCTTCCTTGTTCAGATCCCCCTCAATGCGTAGTGCCGGGAATTTGTTTGGCACAACCCTTAAAGCCCAGTTAGGGCTATTCGGTGGCGAAGGGTCTATCCTAATAGCATACACCTCAGGAGGAGTCATGTTCTCGTTACCAGGGCATAAAGGGCACATACCAATCTTTGAGGGAAGCGATTCCTCAATAAAAAAAACCGGTCTTTTGCCCCTATCTGTAGAGATGATTACCCACCTATCTATAATGGGGTCTTTTCTGAGTTCAGGCATACATTACTCCATAAGGTCGATATTTTGACATACCTTATAACACATGGTAAGAATTACCTCAATGATACCCTTAAAGGACAATATACCAACACATACCTTACCCATTATAACAGTAGGTGTTATCTTTGTAAATATATTAGTTTTTCTATGGCAAAGAGCCATGCTCAGTAACATAGAAAGTGAGCTTCTATATAAATGCTATGGGTTAATTCCACGGGAATTCATGCTGTCTTTGACAACCAAATGGGAACTTTTACCTTATAATGCACTCACGGTATTCACATCCATGTTCCTCCACGGTGGTTTTCTCCATTTGGGTGGAAACATGTTGTATCTGTGGATATTTGGCAAAAATATAGAAGATGCCATGGGGCATAAAAGGTTTATTGTATTCTACTTGCTATCCGGTATTATCGCTGCCTCTTTTCAACTATTGTACGATCCCTCTTCAAATACCCCCATGATTGGTGCCAGTGGTGCGGTATCGGGAATCCTTGGTGCTTACTTGCTGCTCTTTCCATACGCAAAAATCAAAACATTATTATTTATCATCATATTTATCAAGGTTGTTGAACTCCCTGCTATTTTACTTTTAACGATCTGGTTTTTCATGCAAATTCTTTATTCCCAAGCTGAAGGTGTTGCGTGGCATGCACATATAGGCGGTTTTATTTTTGGGTTAATAACAGTCAAGATGTTTGTTACAAAAAGACAACGTAGTTAATGTGGTGTTTCACGTGAAACCCTTAAAAGCATTGTTAGTCAATCCCTATATTTATGATTTTGCCGCTTATAGTTTCTGGGCAAGCCCTATTGGCCTCTTAT
>CAIJOT010000136.1 GCA_903822335.1 uncultured delta proteobacterium | reverse complement strand
GTCTACCCGTGTTACGACAATCTCATACTCCACGATCTCGGGAAATTCAGACCTGATGAGCTGCTCGACGGTCTTCGGGGCGAAAAGCACGCCACGGATCTTTCTTATGTCGTCAACCCTGCCCACGATTTCCATCAATTTTTTGGAGGTTCTGCCGCAATCGCATGTGGAAGGTCCTTTAATGGCTATGTCGTTCATATTGAAACGGATGACCGGGAAAGACCTTCTCCCGAGAGGGGTGATAACCACTACCCCTTCCTCGCCTACTTCCACCTCTTTCGTGAGCGTCTCGCGATCTAGCAATTCAACAAGGAAGAAGGGCTCGACGATATGGAGACCTTTCTTCGCCTCGCACATGCCGGCAAAGCCACAGGTTTCAGTGCTGCCGATATGGTCAAACATGTGACACCCATAGGTGTCCTCAATCCGCTTGCGCGTCGCCTCGGGCAATGGTTCGCCGGCCCCAAGGATCCGCTCGATCCCGAGCGATTTCGGGTCAATGCCCATGGCGATGGCCTCCTGGGCGATGTTGAGGCAGTACGTTGGGGTGCCTGTTATGGCATTTGCTTTCAGTTCGATGATTTTGTTGACCCTTCCTTTTGTGTCCAGGGCTCCGCCCGGTATTACTTCACATCCGATTTTTTCTGCCGAATAGTGGGCTTCCCAGAACGCCACGTAGACGTTGTAACCAAAAGGGAGGAACAACCTGTGCCTGGGTCTGAATCCTGCCATCCACAGTATATGGCACCATGATTCGATCCTCCACTGCCAGCTCTCATAGGTCTCGGGGACATAGACGGGTTTTCCGGTAGTTCCCGTTGTCTGTCGGAAGGTGCACACGTCCTTGATGTCCACCCCAAGGAGCCCACCATAGGGAAAGGGCTCTACATTCTCCTGCCACTTTCTCAGCTCCTCCTTGTACGTGAAGGGCACCTTTTTGATATCGTCCCATGTTTTGATGTCACCAGCCTCTATTCCTTTCAATTTTTCCTTGTAGAGCGAAGAATGAGTTTTTGCGTAGGAAAGTATGTTTTTAAAGTATAAGAACTCTATGGTATCGAGTTCCTTTCTCGGTAATGTTTCGGTATATGGATTCCAATATTCCATAGCTTGTCACCCCTTATAATTTCATATTGTGAAACACTATTTCATATTAATTTCTCCATTCTAAACAATTAGGTAAAAACCTGTCAAGTATTTTTTAAAAATATTTTACTCGTTTTTACCATTGCTCAGAAGAACCAACAATTAAGGTAGTATATGCAAGGGAGTTGCTAACTTCTCTATGGGTATGGTATGAAAATGGTAACAAGATGATTCTTTTTACCCATCATACAGGCGAACCTCATGGTATTTTAGGAGCTCAAATTGCCGCAACATATTTTACTAAGAGGTTACACATTCCTTCGATAGTAGTGGGAATAACAAGGGCGTTCTCGCAAAGCCGGTTATCGGAGTTTCTTGATGAGTATTACAAAAACAGGGAAAGGATAATAGGGTTTTCCCATCTATGCGGAAGGAAGGATATAATAGAATTCATAGGTACATTGAGAAATATGGGATTCTCTGTTATTTTAGGGGGGCCACAAGCATCACAGGATTACTATGGAGAAGAGGATACAGAATATTACCCCATGAGGTTTAAAGGGTTGAACAAGGTGGTAGACCTTGCATTGAAAGGGCCTGTTGATGATGTCAACCATGAACTTTTGAGAACAAAGCATGGGTGTTTCGAGTTCCCATGGAGAAGGGATATCTTTTTAAATGTTGACTGGTCAAATCTTTTTGTTTTCTCAGAGAGGTTGGAGAGGCTTGAAGTGCAACTGGGGCAAGTGCTCAGCAGCATAGGTTGTCCCTATGCGAAAGCCAGGTGCTCGGTGACGCTTGACCCGCCTGCATTTCTCCAGGACCGGGATCTGCGGATTGACATAGTGAGCCACGGGTGCACATTCTGTGATGTGTCAAAGGATAAGGGTTTTCACGGACATGTGGGCACGCAGAGCCTCATGTCTCAGATCAGAGTGCTGCCCATAGGGGAAGATGAAAGAAGCATTCCTTTTGAACTGATTGATGAGTATCCCATAGTGCCCTTGAGAAGCCTCCTTGATAGTGTGGACGAGGCAGGCATCAGGCTTTCACAGGTGAACCTCGTGTGCAGGGTGGATGACATACTAAGCCACGAAAGAGTGTTACATGATACGGCGAGGATCGCTCGGGAAAAGGGCCTGAAGATCATGCTCGCTTCAATTGGTTTTGAGTCCTTCAGCGATACCATTCTGCGAAACTTCAACAAAGGCATAACGGTAGAAGACATAGTAAAGTGCGTTGGCATACTAAGGCGCCTGAAAGAGGAATTCGGGGAGACTTTCCTTTACAGGAGAGATGAAGGCGCAAATCACGGGTTCATCCATCCCACACCGTGGGATGATGCAGAAACGCTGCCCGAGATGAACAGAAATATTGTGATACATCGTCTTTTTGAAGATGTTTTGCCTGAGCATAGTACGCCACTCATTATCCATCATGCATCGTATCTCGGGGATTGGATCAGAGAGATAGAGGCGAGGACAGAAATACGGTTTACAAGGGACGGGACCTGGATAGAATGGTGGAACCCGGTGAGGCCAGAGCAGCCCGCAGGACTTTAGCAGGTACTTTCCAGGACACACAATTATACAGCCGGAGGGACTATAGTGGCCACAGTGTTGCTCATAAGCAGTGTTGATACGAGGGAAAACGAAATACTCTTCCTGGAGGGACTCATTGTAGGGTCTGGGGTGGACGTTGAGCCTGCACCACCGAGAACACCGCCGCCTGGCCACAGCGTATAACCGCAAATAGAGGTGCCTTTTGAACACCCTTATCCCGCAAGGGTAGGGTGTTCACCTTCTGCTGGTAGAGAAAAGGGGATGGATAGTCGAATCTGCGGGGGCTAAATAAGCAAAAAACAAGAAAGATGCTTCGTCGGTACGCCGGGCTTATGGAGATATCTGGCTGAGCTCTTGATTGAAATGCGCGCGTACGACATCGAGAAAAGCCTTCATCATAGGGGACAAGTCAATCTCCCTGTTCATCAGGACATCAATCCCCAGCTTGATGTCCCCGTCCACAACGGGGATGATCTTGAGACTCCCGATGACCAGCTCTTCTTTTACGTTCGGAAAGAACATCAGCGCTATCCCTTTTTTCTGTCGCGCTAACCCCTTGGCGCACTCGATGTTGTCCACTTCGGCCCCAACCAGAGGTTTCAAGCATCTGCTGTCGAAATGCCGGTATACGATTTCCCGTGCACACGAGCCTTCGTGCTGAATGATGAGGGGATAGCGGGTCAAATCTTCCCACGTTACCGCAGTGCCCCCTGCCAATGGGTGTTCGGGACTGGCCACGAAAACCATCCGTTCGACCTCAGGGATACGGAGCACTCTCAGGCCGTCATCACTCGTTGGCAAAGAGCCGACGAGGCAGATATCATGCCTGAAACTGGACAACTCTTCCACAAGGATTGCAGAAGGTCCTTCCCGCATGGTAACTTGGACAGTGGGATATAACTCCTTGAATTTGTCGATGATACCCGTAAGATACGGCACCAACGTACCGGCTATGCCTATATGCAAGATGCTTGCCCTGTAACTTTTTAGAAAGTTCTCGGTCATCGTCGCCTGGTTGAAAATCTCCTCTGCGTAAACGAGCAACTTCTCACCGGCCTTCGTGAGATGAACACGTTTTCTTTTTACATAAAAAAGCTTTACCCCATAATGCAGCTCTAATCCTCTTATCTGTTGATGCACCGCAGGCTCGGAGATGCACAGCTTGTCGGAAGCGGTGCTGAAGCTTTCCTCGTGAGCAACGATGTAGAAGGAAATAATGTGCTGGAGATTGATCTGCGGGGACCTTACCTGCATATCCTAACCTACTGACATGATTACATAAACCTCTTCAATACCCACCTGACTGCTTACGAACTTGTTAATAACTATGTATTGAACGCCACTGAGACACACACTTATAATACTCTTAAAAGAACCAGGAATCAAGGGGATTGAGAAGATGGATACTGGAGGTGGACATGGACCGAAGGAAATCAAAAGAGCTTATTCAATATTTGCACCGGTTCAATGCGCTTCACATTTTGACAATCCAGGACCAAACGTGCAGTACCCGATTCGCCTACAGGCAGAGTATACGGACAAGGCAGAGGATCTTGCGAAACTGAAGAAAGAGATAGAGGGTATGCTCCACGACAGGCTGCTCTCCCGTTTCGAGGTGGAGCTGGTCCCGGATGGAACGTTGCCCCGTTACGAGATGAAGGCAAAACTCGTAAGGAAAATGTGGGAAGAAAATTAGAGAGAGAAGGCGATGGGGAGGAAGACCAACCAGGGTGTGTCAATGAACACCCGGAGAAAGCACGGAGGAAGGCAATGGAAAAGAAGATGTTTGTCTGTTGGTATGAAGAGTTAGGCAAGGAGGATGCGGCGGTTGTAGGCAAGAAATGCGCAAACCTGGGGGAGATGACGAGATTGGGATTAGATGTCCCGCCAGGATTTGCCCTTACCCTTGCTCTGTACGAGATGTTTCTGCAGGACAGTGGCCTTGGAGAAAGACTTGCCCGATACATCGGGAGCCTTGAGAATCTTAAAGGAGCGGGTGTTGGGTGTCTTCAGCAAGTAAGCGCGGAATTTCGCGGCATGATCGAAAATGAACCAATGCCGGTATCCGCTGCGGACCTGATATGCGAGCACTACGATGAATTGTGTAAGAGGGTGGGTATTGCGAATATCCCTGTCGCGGTGCGATCGGCCGGGGTTGAGAGTCGGCCCGGGATGTTTGAGACCTATCTGAATATAGTGGGGAAGGAAGCGGTGGTAGCAAATGTAAAAAAGGTGTGGGCCAGCGCCTTTACCCCCAGGGCAATTGCCTTCCGCATCGCCAAGGGATTGGCCATTGATTGCGACATGCTTGGCGTGGCGGTGATAAAGATGGTAAATGCCACGGCTGCCGGGATCGGTTTTACCATTGACCCGGTATTAGGCGACGACACCAAAGTCATCATCGAGGCTAATTGGGGATTAGGCGAAGGTGTGGTAAGCGGCGTTGAGAACGTAGATAGGTGGACGGTCGACAAGGAGACTTTGAAGATAGTGGAGCGTTCCGTAGGTACGAAGGTTAAGTGTGTCGTCTATATGGAAAAAGGCGCTGATTGGGCGGAGGTGCCACCAGCTAAACAGGACAAACCTTGTCTGAGCGATGAGGAAATAAAAGCTGTGGCTGAAGTAGCGATACACCTGGAACAAAGGTTAGGGAAGCCACAGGATATGGAGTGGGCATTGGATCCGGACTTCCCAACCGGCAAAAACGTATTCCTGCTCCAAACGCGTCCCGCAAAAACCGTGGCCAAAAAGGCAGCTCCTGAAGTAAGAACTGTTGCCGATAGATTGGTCAGCGGAGTAAGGTCCGTAGACTTATCCAAAGCAGTGGAAAAAGTAAAGAATATAGCGTTCAAGTTTTAGTTTTGAGATGTATCAAGAATTATGCCGAGGTTGTAGTGTAGTGGATCCATATTGCCAATCTGAGCCCAAATTATGTGGCCTCAGGTAAATATAGAGAGGGGAGGAGGATTGTTTTTCGTTGAGATTCAAAAAAACTCAGATCTAAAAAGGAGGGTATTATGTCAGCAGAGATGTCAAGACAGGAGTTGTTGAAGAAATGGGAACAGGATGAGAAGGACGGCAAGTTAAAGGCAGGACATGCTATTTGGGACGTAAGTCCTGGTTTTGACTTGATACCGGAGCTGGATTTGCCGTTAAACCATTCATACTTTTTTGATGGGACTCATTCATGTCCGCCCCTTTCTCCCTTGGGCCTGCAGCTTTACTGGGCAAGAGGGTGTACCCATGGATTGAAGTATGTGAATTCGTATTTCAATTTACCTACGTGCTATGGTTGGCAAGGAAGGGGAAAGGAAGGAGGTATCTATTGGAGCTTTCTCATCGAGAGGGATGAGAACAAGATAAAGGAAAGGGAAGTTAAATTCAAAAAAGCTCTGCAGCCCTTTATAGACGATTTTGACGGTATCTGGCAAAAAAACAAACAAGAGCTGCTGGACATGTATGAAGAGTTAAAAAAGTTTAATCCCGCCACGGCAACCAACATTGACTTTCTCCACTTAGCCTGGGACCTCGAGCGCGCAGTTCTGAGGGAGTGGGAAATCCATTTCCTCGGTATGCAGTCATCCTATTCCGCTTGGATTTTGTTGGAGAAAGAGTGTAAGGAGCGCTTTGGCATAGACGATAAAGTGGCAGATTTTCAGGATATGCTGCGGGGTTTTGACAATGAAATCTATAAAATAGATAGGGAGTTGTGGGTGTTGGCGAAGACAGCGGTAGACATGGGACTTGCCGATATATTTAAGGCGAAGAGCGCGGAAGAGATCATCCCGGCCATGGAACAATCGGGCATTGGCAAAGAATGGTTGACGAAATTTACTGCATTTATGCAGGTGAGGGGATGGAGAGCGTGTAATCCCTTTGATTTTGTCGAGCCTACCTGGCTGGAAGCCCCTCATGTCCCCATAAAGAAGATAAAAGAATATGTTGAATCAGGTGAAGCGGGAAAGCAAGCATATGCCTTGGATGAGAAAAGAAAAGAGCTTTCGGTGAAAAGAGAAGATGCGGTAAAGAGGATGCTCGATAGGTTGCCGGATGCAGAGAAAGCATCGTTCAAATCGCTTATTAACCTGGCTCAACAGGCTGCCGGTTACAGCGAAGAGCATGACCTCTACTGTGAGATGATGATGGTTGCAGTATGCCGCTGGGGTTATCTTGCGATCGGGAAGTGGCTCTTTGAACAAGGATGTATTGATCGCCCCGATGACGTCTTTATGATGAATACGTTGGAAATTGAGTCCTGTGTGTTGGTACCCAATAAGGCTGATCAGCGATGGATAACCAGAAGGCGAAGGGCCGAATGGGAGGGATTGAAGGATCGGTTCAGTAAAGAAGGTGAATTCAGGACACCGCTTTATACGGATCGCGCCGACATAATGGAGGCAGTAGGCTTGGATCTCATACCGTCCTTTGACCCCATTGCCATAAAGATCGTCGTGGGAGATATGCCTACGGTGAGCGCCGAGGAAATCGGGGCGGATATTGTGGGCATTTGCGGCTGTCCCGGCGTTGCAGAAGGTGTTGCCAAAGTCATTATGAATTATAATGATCTCGGCCAGCTCAAGGCTGGTGATATCCTGGTATGCCCGGGCACAAGCCCTGAGTGGACTATCGCATTTAGTCTTGCAGCAGCAGTTGTTGGCGATAGAGGCGGGACCCTGTCACATACGGCGATAATCGGTCGAGAATATGGGCTTCCCACAATTGTGAATACCTTTGTCGCCTGCGAAAAGATCAAATCAGGACAGCGGATACGGGTAGATGCGGGGAAAGGGGCAATCTACATACTCGACAAATAGGCGTTTACAGAAGCCGGAAGGACAGAAGTGCCACGGGCCTCACGGCGGACATATAACGTATAGGGCGGCACAGTCGCCGCCCTATACCCCACAACCAAAGCTCTATGGAGGTGTCCCAATGATTAAGGTTGTTTTCACGTATGAAGTTCCTGGGGAGAAGCACGATGAATACCTGAAGATTACCAGGGATGCGATCAAACCATTCTGGGAATCTCATGGGTGCGAAGCCTATACGGTCTGGCTATCTCTTGAAGGATCAACAAAATTTGTGAAGGAGATGCTATTCAAGGACGAGGCTGCTATGGAGGCCTCTATGAAGCAGGCAGAAGCGGAACCGATCAAGAAACTCTTTTTAGGGTTTGCGACGGGCATAACCCGCGCAACCTACAGACAGACGGTTTGATTTCCTTAAGATTAGTATTGTCGAGCTCGACCTAGACCTCGATACGAAAGGGTTCGCAGAGAAGGCAGTCAAGTAGTTTCTTAAGTATATACGGCATTGTACTTGGGCAAGGCTGCGAACGGTAATGACTGACCAGAGCAGAGAAAGATTCAGGTACCCCTTCAACCGATAAAGGGGAACAGGGAGCGTATAGAGAAAGAACGACTCGACAGGAGATTGTTATACATCCGGCGGCATAATAAACAAGGCTTTTTCATAGTCTTGAAACATGAAGATAGTAAGGAGGCACAATTATGAGAGAATTGGAATTTGATGGTATCATCATCGGGGGAGGCCCGAACGGGCTGTGTACCGCGGGCTACCTGGCAAAAGCAGGGCTCAAGGTAGCGGTCATCGAGAGACGGTATGAGATCGGTG
>CAIJOT010000135.1 GCA_903822335.1 uncultured delta proteobacterium | reverse complement strand
CCAATCAATACTGTCCTGTTTTTCAAGTAATATTTATGAAAGCTTGGATAGGCAACAGGTGTACAATCTGATGCTACGAGAAGATGTGCTCTTTTCAGAAACGGAGCGGTTGGAGGAACAAGCTTTATCTGGACAGGCCAGTGGGTGAGGGCAGAGGTTGTACTCGTTTGTGTAGTAGGTTGGTTCGCAGCTTCGCAGGGAGAGGAAAATATCTGCATCTGTGTTGAAGGGCAACCACAGGGTAATACTTCAGCGTTGAGCGTTGAGTGTTCAGCCTTCAGCGTCTGAAAAGTTTCTTTGTGTTTCAGGTGATGTTCTACGGTTTCAGAATCAAAGGCTTCTGTTGCCCGTTCTACGATTTTGAGTGCCCCTTCAGGGCATTCTCCGATACACGCACCAAGTCCATCACAATAACTGTCTTTCACTACCTTTGCCTTCCCATTAATTATCTCAATAGCGCCTTCAGCACAGGCAGAGGCGCATTGCCCACAGCCATTACACCGTTCCTCATCTATCTCTACAATCTTTCTCTTTATTTTCATAATTTTCTCCCTTCGATTTTAAAAAGTTATCCAAGTATAGCCTTCAAATCCTCCTCCGGTGTGGTGATAGGCTTGATGTCAAAGGTTTTGACCAGCACATCGAGAATGTTTGGGGTTATAAAAGCAGGTAGTGTTGGGCCAAGGCGTATGTTTTTGATACCGAGATGTAAGAGGGTTAACAGGATAGCCACAGCTTTCTGTTCATACCAAGAAAGGACAAGGGAAAGGGGAAGCTCATTCACACTCACATGAAAGGCTTTCGCAAGAGCCACAGCAATCTGGATTGCAGAGTAGGCATCATTACACTGCCCTACATCGAGAAGTCTCGGAATACCACCTATATCACCAAATTCTTTGTCAAAGAAGCGAAATTTACCACAGGCAAGGGTCAGTACCACACAGTCTTCTGGAACCTTTTCCACAAACTCTGTATAATAGTTCCTTCCTGGTTTAGCCCCATCACAGCCTGCTACAAGAAAGAAATGCCTAATATTCTTATTTTTCACCGCCTCTATGACCTTATCGGCAACGCCTAATACTGTATTCCTGGCAAATCCTACCATGACTGATTTACCGTCCCTGTCCTCTAAAAAGCCCGGCAAAGAGAGGGCTTTTTCAATTACAGGGGCAAAATTATTATCTGGAATATGAGGCACCCCTGGCCAGCCTACTGTGCCACAGGTGAAGATATTGTCACTGTATGAGGCTTGAGGTTTTTGAATACAGTTGGTCGTCATAAGGATAGCCCCGGGGAATTGTGCGAACTCTTTTTGCTGATTCTGCCAGGCAGTGCCGTAGTGTCCATAGAAATGAGAATATTTTTTTAACCCTGGATAGCCATGGCTTGGAAGCATTTCCCCATGGGTATATACATAGATACCTTTTCCCTCTGTTTGCTTTAAAAGCTCCTCCAAATCCTTCAGGTCGTGACCTGAAACAAGAATGGCCTTCCCTTTTTTCACACCAAGGGGTACTTTAGTTGGTACAGGATGACCATAGGTTCCCGTATTTGCTCCATCGAGGAGCTCCATCGTTCTCAAATTCGCCGCACCACATTCAAGGACAAGGGATAGCCAGTCATTTAATAGGAGTGTATTCTTCAAAATCTCCGCCATTGCTTTATGAATATACGCATAGACAGCATCATCTTCCTGCCCGAGAATCTGGGCATGGTATGCATATGCAGCTACACCTTTGATGCCGAAGAGAAGGGTATGTTGAAGGGACCGAATGTCAGGATTAATGTTCGGGTCAGATGTTAATCCCACCCCCTCCCCCTGTTTGACCAAGCCTTCAAGGGTTGTTTCAGGTTTGAAAGCTCTGTATCCTGCAGGAAGGTCTGTCTTTCCCCCGGCTGCTTTGATCTCTTCTTTTAAAACATCTCTCAGTTTCGCAGAACGTTGAACAAGTTCGACAAACCGGTTCGCATCAAAATCTACATTCGTTAATGTGGAAAAGAGCGCTTCCACTGTGAAAACATTGATCTCATGATTGATTACTCCTACCTTCCGACCCTCCACCGCATAAAACGAAAGTTCTGCAAGGACATGTACCAGAAGGTCCTGAAGGGATGCTACATCAGGCTGTTTACCACAGACTCCTGCTTTTGTGCATCCTTCACCTTTTGCGGTTTGTTCACATTGATAACAAAACATATCTACCTCCTTTTGTTCTTTTTTTACCTGCCATATTGAGAGTATAACCATGATTTACACGATTATCTTTGACTTAGATCAAAATGTTGAAATTTTTTTGATAATTGGACGGCTATTGTAAGGGAGAAACCCCTGTGAGTTCATCCATAAGGCTTTTAACGGTAGTTACCTTATCAACCTTCCAGGCATTCGAACCTGCCGTGTAAAGTGGTTCCTCGCTGTCAGAGTTGTATCCGGCAGCACTGAGAAGCCCATTACAGATACAGAAACAGTTCAAGTTATTCTCCCTTGCAAGACAATGGCTAAACGTACCCGTCGAATCTTTTAGGAGCAAATAACCCTTATTACATTTCGGTGCTCTGAGTCTTTTAAGGGCGGAGATAAACATAGGCGATTGTTTTATTACTCTGAAAGGCAAGCCACATGGTGAACCTGGTCTTTCAGCGACCAGAACATCATCTTTTTTAGCGTTTATCACAGCTTTTTTATAACCTGCCGTGGCGCTACTTTCTTCTGTGACAAGGAATCTTGTTCCCATCTGTACCCCATCGGCTCCCATGTTTAGGAATTTTACTATATCATCGTGTGAATAAATCCCACCAGCAGCAATAACCGGGAAATCGCCATATTTTATTGCCACAGCCTTTACCGGGGGCAGAAGATTTTCGAGCGTATTGGATTCCATGTCTATCTGGTCAAATTTAAACCCTAAATGCCCTCCTGCAAGTGGGCCCTCAAGCACCACAGCATCAGGTCTATAACCAAACCTTTCCCATTTCTTACAAAGAAGCTCAAGTGCCCTTGTAGACGATACGATAGGAATAAGCGCTGTACCGTTTGGTGGTTTAATAGAAGGCAGGGACAATGGCAACCCTCCCCCTGAGATAATCACATCTGCCTTCGCATCAATAGCTCCCCTCACAGAATCATTGTAATCCTTAACAAGTGCAACCATTATGTTGATACCGACAAAACCCCCGGCTGATTTTGCGAGCGAAACCTCCTCATATACTGCTTCATAGGTATTCACCTTGCTCCCATGTCTTCTTGATACAAGTCTATCAAGGCAGGCACTGGAAATAATACCAACACCACCTTCCCTTGCAACAGCACTTGCAAGAGGGTGCAGCGATATGCCTATTCCCATTCCGCCCTGTATTATAGGCACGTTAATCTTTTTATCTTTAATTATTAATGGGGGTAAAATTGGTCTATGTTCTAACACAATAACAAAGCTATCCTTTTAGGAAGTCTCATTGTGAGGGGAGAAGATCAGGGCGCGAAATTGGATAATTGATAGGGAATCTCTTTTGTCTCTAAAGCTTCCTTTTTTTCAAAATATACAAGTTTTTCTGCAATTTCTCTCAATGCTGTTACAACCTCTCTATTCGTTGATCTTACAAGTGGCTTTGATCCTTTTAACAGTTGCTTTGCTCTTTTTGTTGACAGGTGGACAAGCTCAAAACGATTTTCTACTGTATCCATGCAATCTTCAACGGTTATCCTTGCCATTTAGCCCCCTCACTGTTTCTATGATACGTTTAAAATCACCATAAGCATTGCTAAGTTTATCATTAATCACAAAATATTGAAACAGATATTTTTTTTCCAGCTCTTCTTCTACTCTTCTCATCCTCAAATCAATTGCCTTCTCGCCCCTTGAAGAGAGTCTTTTTATCAGTGCCTCCTTTGACGGTGATTCGATAAATATAAGGCAGGCATCCGGGTATTTTTCTTTCACACTGATTGCTCCCCTCACATCAATATCAAGGAATATATCAGTACCCTTCTGTAATGTTTCGAATACCTCTTTCTTTGGTGTGCCGTAAAGGTAGCCATGCACGGTTTCCCATTCAAGAAAATAGTCTTTCTCAACCATTTTTTTAAATGTGTCGGCGTCAACAAAATAATAGTCTTCCCTGTCAGTTTCAAACTTCCTTCTCTGCCTTGTCGTATAGGAGATTGAAAATACGCTGTCCTGGTCTTCCTTCAAAAACATTTTTATGAGGGTTGTTTTCCCAACCCCTGATGGCCCTGACACAACAAACAGCAGCCCTTTCTTTCCCACATTTGGTGTTTGCTCCATCATCCTTCTAACCCTGGCCCGTTTTTCTCCCCTTGCTGCCTACTCCCTACTGTATTTATTCTACTCCACATTCTGAACCTGTTCCCTCATCTTTTCTATTTCCACCTTTATCTGGATCACCCTCTCGTTTATATACAAATCATTCGATTTACTGCCAATAGTATTCGTTTCTCTTACCATCTCCTGTATGATAAAATCGAGTTTTCTCCCGATGGATTCCATCGAATTCATGGTGTCCTTGAAGTTTTCTATATGTCCTCTCAGCCTTACAATTTCTTCGGATATGTCGAGCTTTTCCATATAGATAGCCAGTTCCTGCAGAACCCTTATCTCATCAAGAGAAGATGCTTTTGCAACCTCCATCATCCTTTCCTTTAATTTATCTTCATGTATTTTGATGGTTTGAGGATGTCTCGCTTCTATCTCCCCGAGATTTGAAACTATCTTTTCCAATCTTTCCATCAGGTCATTCTGGATGATACCCCCCTCTTTGACCCTCTCTTCATCAAGCTGTTTCAGCAGATTTTCAAAGGAAAGCACCAACCCTTCTTCGGAAATGTTGTTATTCTCCTCATAGGTTATAATGTCTCTAAAATTAAAGATGTTTTCTATTGTAAGGTCACCTTTTAACCCGTAACCGTTTTTTAACATTCCTACAATATCCATATACTGTTTTACGGTATTTTCATTTATCTTTAGGGTGTTAGACTGCTCACTCAGTCTTTCCCATTTTATAGTAATATCAGCCTTACCTCTCCTTACGTATTTCTTGACCAACTCCCTCAGCCTTTTTTCATAGGCATAATCAATCTTTGGAAGCTTTAAGCTGATTTCAAGGTAACGGTTGTTTAAAGTCTTTGCTTCACCTGAAAATTTCCCTGCAGCATATTCCATCTCAATCTTTGAAAACCCTGTCATGCTTCTTATCATTGTAATATCCTCTATTTTTTCAACATCTCTTTAAGATAGTTTCTCCATCCATTGAATGTAGAAATAAATTCTTCACCCCCATAGTCAGGGTAAGTCCATTCGAGGGGTTTAAATGTTCCGTTCTGGTAAATAAGCGTCAGGTCTGCATAAATACCCTGTCCGAGATACACCCTGTGGGCGAAACCCTTTGTGGTTGCAAGGACAACATGCTCAAGGGAGATATATCCAGGGTCTATATTGGCAGTCCTTTTGCCATCCATCAAGAGAAAAGACTCTGTCTCATTCGTCTTCAGTTTTATTTCAGGCAGGGTTTCCCTTTGAAATAGTGGTTCAAATAGAATCAGACAACGGTCCAGGTTTTTCCCCATCTCTTTCTCATAATACGCTGTATGCGAAAAAGGCATGGTAGCTGTTTTTTCCTGAATCTTCCCGATCACAGGGACAAGCTTTTCCTCTACTTCATGTAAAGACTCTTCTCCTCCGAATATTATGCTCGCAAAGAGTTTTACAGGCTTTGGGGTTTTTGCAGTTCCCATAATATAAAGTATTCCCGATTCTTTTTTTCCTTCTCCCGCGGAGCTTCAACCAGACCAGCAGGTAGTATACCGAGGGTTTTACCGTATGCCTTCATGTCCTCGATTGCCCTTTTTATTTTTTCCCCATCTTTTACAATCCCACCCCTGCCGACCTCAAACCTTCCCACCTCGAATTGGGGTTTTAAAAGAGAAATGATACGGCCATCGCTTTTCATCAGGGGAACTGTTGCTGGCAGTATCCGTTTCAATGATATGAAGGAAACATCAATGGTAATAATGTCAACCTTTTCTCCGATATCTTCAAAGGTCAGGTATCGGGCATTGCAGTTCTCTTTTACAATAACCCTTGTATCCTTTCTCAAACTTTCATGCAACTGATGTGTCCCCACATCAATGGCATACACAGCAGATACCCCGAATTGTAAAAGACAATCCACAAAGCCGCCTGTTGATGAACCTATATCCAATGCCTTTTTTCCACCTACATCTATTCCAAATTCTTTGATCGCCTTTTCAAGCTTGACCCCTCCGAAACCCACATAGGGTATCGGATTTCTCTTTATTTCTATGAGGGCATCATCCGCTACCTTTTTATCAGGTTTCAGTACCCGTTCCCTTGCAACATATATCTCCCCTGCCATCACAAGCACCCTTGCTTTTTCCCTTGAAGGGGCAAGACCTTTCTTTGCAAGCATGACGTCTATTCTTTCTTTAACCACTGTTTTATTACCCTTTTAATCCCTTCTTGATCGAGGCCAATCTGTTTCCTTAACATCTTCTGTGAACCATGGGACAAGAATATATCAGGTATGCCTATACTTTTGACCGGCATCGCTATTCCTTCTTCTGATAATAACTCCATCACCCCGCTGCCAAACCCTCCAATCACAGCACCTTCCTCCACTGTGAGTATCTTTTTTGTGTGTGTTGCCAGATCAACCAACATATTCCTGTCCATCGGTTTTATGAACCTGCCATTGATAACCGAACTATGTATTCCTTCTTCTTCAAGCTCCCGGGCGGCCGCGATTGCTGGATAGACTGTGTTGCCACAGGCAATGATTGCAACATCTTCGCCTTCTCTCAAAATCTCCCATCTACCTATTGGGATTTCTTTGAAATCCTCATCTATTTTAACTCCTTGAGCTTCACCTCTCGGATAGCGAATGGCCACTGGTCTTTCATAAAGATATGCAGAATAAATCATCTGTCTCAGCTCATTTTTGTCCTTAGGGCTCATAAGCACCATATTGGGGATATGTCTGAAGTAGGAAATGTCAAAAGTGCCATGATGGGTAGGGCCATCCTGACCTACTATGCCACTCCTGTCAATGGCAAACACAACGGGGAGGTTCTGGAGGCAGACATCTATCACGATCTGGTCATAAGCCCTTTGAAGAAAGGTAGAATATATTGCCACAATGGGTTTCAAACCACCGAGGGCCATAGCTGCCGCAAAGGTGACTCCATGCTGTTCTGCAATGCCAATGTCATAAAATCTTTCAGGAAAAAACTGAGAAAATTTCTCAAGACCTGTGCCAAGACCCATGGCAGCTGTAACAGCAATAATCCTTTCATCTTTTTTGGCAAGCTCGATGATGGTATCGCCAAAAACATCTGTATAGGTATACGAACCATTATCAATGGAATTACCGGTTTTCATCTCAAAGGTGGAGACGCCATGGAATCGTGCAGGGTCATCCTCTGCATAGGTGTATCCCTTCCCTTTCTTCGTCACCACATGAATCAAGACAGGACCTTTCAAGCGTTTCACGTTCTTCAGGTTATCAATGAGGTGATTCAGGTTATGTCCATCCACCGGGCCCACATACTGAAAACCGAGAGCCTCGAATAACATACCAGGGGTAACAAATCCCTTTATCGTCTCTTCAAGGTGTCTTGCCGCTTTATAGACTTTATCCCCAACAGCAGGGATGTTTTTCAAAATATTTTTAATCTCTTCCCTTACATTACTTACAAATTCACCTGTCATAATCTTATTCAGATACGATGACAGGGCACCGATGTTCTTTGATATGGACATCTCATTATCATTCAGTACAACAATGATGTTACTTTTTAAATGTCCTGCATGATTTAAGGCCTCGAAAGACATGCCTCCGGTTAATGAGCCGTCTCCAATTACTGCGACAATTTTCTGTTTTTTATCTGCTTTTTTCTGGGCTTCGGCAAGGCCGACTGCTATGGATATGGAATTGCTTGCGTGTCCTGTATCAAACACATCATACACACTTTCTTTCCTTGAGGGGAATCCACTCAAACCTTCATCCTGCCTCAACGTGTCGAATTTTCCTTTTCTTTCTGTAAGTATCTTATGGGTATAACATTGATGACCAACATCCCAGATAATCTTATCGTTAGGTGCATCAAATACATAATGGAGTGCAATCGTGAGTTCAACAACACCAAGGTTTGATGAGAGATGACCACCTGTTCTGGAAACAACTTTTATAATGTATGGTCTTATCTCTTCAGCAAGCCTTGCGAGTTCTACAGTATTTAATTTCTTTAAATCTTCTGGAGAGTTTATTTTTTCAAGAAACATCAGACTACCCTGTTGCCTATGAATTGTGCGAGTTCTGTGAGTATCTTTGAATTTTCCCCTAAAAAGTCTATAGATTTTATTGCTTCATCTATAAGTTGTTCTAATTTTATTTTCGATGCCACTGTTCCATAATGTTTTATGTAGGTCTGTTTGCTTGTATCTTTCTTTAACCTTTTCCCCACTTTCTCCTCATCCCCTTCGGCATCTAACAAATCATCCATTATCTGGAAGGCAAGGCCGATCGATTCCCCATATTTTGTAAATTTCTGTAGTTCCCGCGTTTTCACACCTGCCACTATTGCCCCTGTTCTTACCGATATCCTTATTAGAGAAGTGGTCTTGTGGGTGTGAATAAAATTGAGAATACCTCTTGTTCCTTCCTTTCCCTCATACAGGACATCCATAACCTGGCCACCCACCATACCTTCTGCTCCCGCAGCCATTGCAATCTCAAAGATAATTTGTTTGATAATTTTTGGGTTTACCCTCTCTGTATAACTGTCATCTGCCATAACCCTGAAGGCTTCTGTAAGGAGTGCATCCCCGGCGAGAATGGCAATTGCATCACCGAATACCTTATGACAGGTAGGTTTTCCTCGCCTCAAATCATCATTGTCAATACTCGGTAAGTCATCGTGTATAAGGGAATAGGTATGGATCATCTCAATGGCACAGGCAAAGGGAAGGACATCATCACAGCTTTTGTTCTTTGCCTCACATGCGGCTATGGCAAGTATTGGTCTTATCCTTTTCCCATTAGAGAACAACATATACTCCATTGCATCCCTCAATACTCCTGGGGTTGTGTGAAAAGACGTAAATATGTCCCTTAACGTATTTTCAACGATAATTTTCTTTTCGTGGAGGTATGTCCCGAGATCCACTAAACCTCTTCCTTGAGGAAAGGTCTTTTTTCCATTGACCCGTTTTCCTTTTTTATAAGAATCTCGACTTTCTTCTCTATCTCGTTGAGTCTTTTTGAAAGCTCCTTAGTTAAAGAAAGCCCTTCCTTGAAGAGGTTCAAGGCTTCGTCAAGGGGGAGGTTCCCGTCATCGAGGGTCTTCACAATACTTTCAAGTTTCTTTAAGCCGTCTTCAAATTTCATGTCAGACCTTATTATAAAATTTAACATTAGACTTTTTCAAGTGTTTCATTATAATGCATTGAAATGATAAACCTGTTGAAAATTTGTTCTAAAGGGTGTAGTTTTTATACTCACAAAAATTTTAATGGAGAGGTTATGAAATTCCCTATCACGAGAGAAGGTCACGAGAACCTGAAAAAGGAGCACGAATACCTCCTTAATACGAAAAGGCCGAAGATTATAAAGACCATAGAAGAAGCAAGAGAGCATGGAGACCTCTCTGAAAATGCAGAATATGATGCGGCAAAAGAAGAGTATCAATTCCTCCAGAAGAAGGTTGCAGAATTAGAAGAGATGATAAGGAATTCCGAGATAGTTGATGTAAAAAGAGGAAATGGTGAAACAGTATTATTTGGATGTAGCATTGCTTTGAAAAATCTTGATACAGATGAAGAAGTTGTCTACACGTTAGTAGGTCCTTACGAGTCCGATATACAAAAAGGCAAGATATCGATGACTTCACCAATTGGCAGGGCGTTGATGGAAAAGTCTGTGGGAGACGAGATAAGTTTTTCAGCCCCTGGCGGCACGAGAACCTACGAGATCGTCAAAATTATCTAAT
>CAIJOT010000134.1 GCA_903822335.1 uncultured delta proteobacterium | reverse complement strand
GGCGGTTGCTGATGTGGTGGAATCCATGGCATCGCATCGTCCCTACAGGGTTTCCTTAGGACTGGATGTTGCGCTGAAGGAGATTGAGGATAATGCAGGGATACTGTATGACAGGGAAGCGGTGGAGGTGTGTTTGAAGCTGTTCAGGGAGAAAGGGTTTTCTTTTGAGTAACGGCGTATGGGAGTAACGGAGTAAGGGAGTGTGTGGGTGATTTGATTGCGGATTGCAGAAAGGCAGTGAATAGTAAATGGTGGATAGGTTTTTAACTGACGACTATTTACTAACGACTATTTACTGAAACAATGAACTGTGAACCGACGAGATACGCTTCACGGATTCAACGGCGAACCGATTCCCCGTAACGAACTGAATCGGGAGAAAGAGACAGCATGATAAAAAATGGTAAAATTTTGAAAAGATTTGAAGATGATTTGATTTCACAACAAAGATTTTCCATCGAAGAAGCTTTTAACATTGTTGAATCCCTGTGGCATGAAGGTGTAAGCCTTGGGGTATTGCCGCCCAAAAACCCGATGGATGGGATTGAGGTGGATATAAAAATCGCAAAGGCTCTGAATTCGTGTTTAAAAACTTAATTATAAGAATCGGACAGGTTTTAAACACAAAAACAATTCCTTACATGATAATAGGAGGACAGGCGGTTATCCTCTACGGAGAACCAAGACTCACAAGAGATATTGATATTACTCTTGGGGCAGGGATAGAAAGCCTTCCTGAATTTTTAGATATTTTAAAAAATCTCGCACTTAAACCATTGCCTGAAAACCTGGAACAATTTGTGAAACAAACTATGGTGTTGCCCGCAATAGACGATAATACAAAGATAAGGGTTGATTTCATTTTTTCATTCACAGAATATGAACAGCAGGCAATAGGAAGGGCAAGAAAGGTCCTGATGGATAATGTGGAGATAAACTTTGCATCACCCGAAGACGTGATTATACATAAATGTTTTGCCCATCGTCCCCGTGATCTTGAAGACATAAGGGGTATTCTTTTAAAAAAACCGGAGCTTGACGTAGAGTATATGAAAAAGTGGCTGAAAGAGTTTGACAGAGCTATCCCGGAAGAACATTTCACTGATACATTAAATATATTGCTGGATGAATGATGATGAAGACAGTGAATGGCCTGCCTGTGCGTGACCGCACGCAGACAGGTGAATAGTGAATAGTGAAAGGAAGAGAAAGAGACGGGTTGAAGGTTTAAACCTTGCACTTTGAACCTTGTACCTTTAAACCTCAGCCTCAAAGACGAAAGTTTGAGTAGATAGGTAATGCAGAAGGGAGCCAGATGTGAGTGAGAATATAACCGCTCAGCAACACCGAACATCGCTCATCTTTCCTTTCATTGGCTGGATTCTGGTCATCGGGGGACTCTACCTTGCAAGTCTCTATAACTACCTCCTTTTCCATGGCCTTGCCGAACTTTTCAGTATTGTCGTTGCTTTCGCCATTTTCATCCTCGCATGGAACACGAGGAGGCTTCTCGATAATCACTACCTCCTCTTCGTTGGTATTGCGTATCTCTTCGTTGGATGTATTGATTTAGTCCATACCTTTGCGTATAAAGGCATGAACATCTTTCAAGGGTTTGACGCAAACCTCCCCACCCAGCTTTGGATTATAGCCAGATACATGGAAAGTATTTCACTCCTCATCGCCCCTTTCTTCATCATCAGAAAGGTAAAAGTTCCTATCGTTTTTGCTATATATTCGCTCTCAACGCTTTTTATCCTCCTTCTCCTCTTTCTATGGAAAGTATTTCCTGATTGTTTTATCGAGGGGATGGGGCTGACCACATTTAAACTTGTCAGTGAGTATGTTATTTCCTTGATTCTCGTGGTTTCTATCATCTTACTGCTGAGCCATAAAAGAGCGTTTACCAAGCATGTATTGTATTTAATCATCTGGTCAATCGTTTTCACCATAGGCTCTGAATTAGCTTTCACATTTTACATCAGTGTTTATGGCTTTTCCAATCTCATGGGCCACTATTTAAAGATTATTTCGTTTTATCTCATTTACAAGGCTCTTATTAAAACAGGTCTTGAGGAGCCTTACAGTTTTATATTATGGGATTTAAAGCAGAATGTGAAAATACTACAAAAAGAAAGGAATACTACCCGAAGGTACCTCGATATTGCAGGGGTTATGATTGTTGTGATTGATGTATGGCAAACAATCCACATGATCAACAAAAAGGGCTGTGAAATTTTAGGCTATACAGAAAAGGAGATTATTGGCAAAAATTGGTTTGATAATGTTATTCCAGATCGGTTAAGGAGAGAATCGAGAACCGTTTTCAACACATTATTAGACGATGAAGTTGAGGCAGCTAAAGATTACGAAAATTCAGTGATGACAAGCAAGGGTGAGGAGAGGATTATCTCATGGCATAATACAATTTTAAAGGATGAGGAGGAAAACATCACAGGTGTACTCTGTTCGGGAGAAGATGTTACCGAACTCAAGCAAGTTGAGAAACTATTGCAGGAATCAGAAGAACACTACCGCACCCTTACTGAAAAATCGATGGTAGGTGTATACCTTGTTCAGGACAATCTCTTTCGCTATGTCAATAATGCCTTTGCACAGATTCATGGACATACACCAGATGAAATTATTAATAAGCTTGGGCCAATGGACTTAGTCTTATCTGAAGACTGTGTGTTCGTGACAGAGAGAATAAAGAGCCGGATAGGTGGCGAAGTAGAAAGCGACCATTTTGAATTCAGAATAATAAGAAAAGATGGTGTAATACGCCATGTTGAAGTATTTGGTTCACGTGCAATATATCAAGGAAATCCTGCAATTTTAGGAACATTAATAGATATCACCGACAAGAAAAAGGCAGAAGCACAGTTGTTGAATGAGAAACAGAGATTTCTCACACTTGTTGAGGATGCCCCTTTTGGTATGGTGATGATAGATAAGAATGGGACTTTTACCTACCTAAATCCTAAATTTGAAGCATTATTTGGTTATAACTTGGCAGATGTCCCTGATGGGGAAACATGGTTTAGAAAGGCATACCCTGATACCAATTACAGGGGTAATGTAATTTCCACCTGGGTAAACGATGTTGATGAGCTAAAACCAGGTGAACAAGAACCAAGGGTTTTCTCTGTTACCTGCAAGGATGGTACAGAAAAAATAATCAACTTTATCGCTGTACAATTGGACACCGGTGAAACGTTAATAAGTTGTGAAGACATTACTGAACGTAAGCAATTGGAAAAGAAACTCCATGCCTTATCAATCACCGATGAACTGACAGGTTTATACAACCGGCGAGGATTTTTGACCTTTACACAACAACCGTTGAAATTAGCAGAGAGGACAAAAAGAGAGATGTTGCTATTCTTTGCCGATCTGGATCGTATGAAGTGGATCAACGATACCTTTGGTCATCAGGAAGGCGATAATGCACTCATTGAGGTAGCAATGATTCTTAAAGAAACCTTCAGAGAATCAGACATCATTGGGCGTATGGGAGGCGATGAGTTCGCTGTGCTTGCCACAGAGGTCTCAAAGTCAACGCCCCGGATTCTTAAGGAGCGTCTTCGAAATTGTATTGACAGTCGCAACAGACTTACAGCAAGGCACTATAAACTTTCATTAAGTATAGGCTTAGTGCAATATAATCCTGAAAACCCCTGTTCTGTAGATGAACTCATAGCTCGAGCAGATGCATTGATGTATGAGGAGAAACGGAGAAAACAGGGAGTAAACGTGTAATGAACGGGACAGCACTCGACTTTCTTGCCGAGTCTTTTATGGCTGCCGATCCATAATAACGGTGGGGGTTTTGTCATATTGAACGGTATGACCTTTGATGAAGATGGCCATGCAGTGCCTCAGGAGACACCCTATCCTGAATCGAACCTTTTTTCTCTGGCATCCGGCGAAGCCATCTTTGTTCGTGATCCTTACCGTAAGATTGTTGCAGAGCAGCTCAATGGTGGACAATTTTTCCCATTCACCACTTTTGCCTGGGAGATGATCCTGCCATACCTGAAAGAAAACGAGTGTCTTTTCGGTATCTCAATTGATGAGTATTTACTGACTGTGGATGGGGGAAAGCACCACCTTTCAGAGGTTTACCGTACTATCACAGCAGTGGAACTTTCAGTATTAACGGGCAACGAAGAGTGGGTAGAGGAGGAGTAATATAGATATTTTGGGGTTCTACTTTGTTGGTTCTTTAAAATACCCCATATATGATGTAATGATTTCGCCTGTATCGGCACGGACAGCCTTGATCTGAAGGCGCCATTTTTGTTTTCCTTTAAAAGGCATCAGGATACCCGTTATCACCGCATCAGCACCATCTCCTGTTATCACTGTCAGATTTTTATGAGCCGAGGACAGGTGGGATGAAAATTCCTTGGTCATCAGTTTACTCTCTTCTGTTTGCTTTCCTTTGAAATCGCTAAAGGGTTTCACTGTCGCTGTTTTTATGTTTTTAACAGTTAATTCATTCGCAATAAAACCTGCTATCTGCTTTATCTTCTGAGTATGCTTCGCAGGCAAAAACTTAGCCTTAGTGCTCTTGCCATTGGTTGATGATGACAGCGCAGGTAGTAAAATGAGAATTAACACAGCAACGGTATATGTAAAATAAACCCTGTATCGAATCATGTGAACACTACCTGAACCATTTTACCATATATTACCATAAACTGGGTATATTTCTTTTCCTGTCCTCACCCTTTGATGAACATTGTGATTCTATGTAATTAAGCACCTCTTGTAAACTGTTGAATAGAGGGTGATCTGTCCGGGCATTCCATGGATGAAGAAGTCCTGTCCTCACGATACCTGCATATTTTGCTTTGTCAAGCATAAATGGGCTATCATCCACAATCGCACAGCAGTCTTTAAATAGTATGGACTTGTCATAGCTGAGATAAATCTCGTCAAAGGGTAATCCATATTTGTTCAGCCACCTCACTGTTCCATCGAAGGATTCTTGCTCCCTGTGGCTTGCTATAATAATGTAGAACCCTTTCTCTTTTAACGATGTGAGGAATGGTTTTGCTTCTCCATAGGGAGGATACTTTTCCTGGTCCATATGTATTCTGTGTATCGCGTCATAGAGTTCCTTCTTGCTGACATAGACTTCCCAGAAGTCCCACCTGTCCCATGCCTGTGGAGGGGTAATATCGGGATTGATGTCCCTGAGGTGTTTCCAGAAAACAGGCGAAAAATCCCAGAGGGTATTGTCAATGTCTATAATGATTTTGTTTTCCATAATAATGACAGGGCATAATACCGGGTAGTGTTTGACACTTAACCTTGGGTTATCTTTTCATCCAGTGGATAAAGGTTATGAGAAGCATGAAAAGCGTAGCAAGGGCAGCACTGACAATCTCCCATTCCCATGTATGCACCTTTACGATTTGTCTTGTGTTACAGTTGCTGCAATAGAGAAATCTTCTCCCGGCAATCTTGAGAAACCGTTCTTTGAGGTATCCTGTATAGCTATAGCGTGCCTGTTGAGATTGACATGCAGGACAGGTAACCGGTGTAAGCAGCCTCAGTAAATGTAATGAATCGGTAATGGTGTTCATGGTATAAAGGACTATTTTTTTGCTCTCTTCTGTATGGGAATAATCAGCAAACAAATCTACATGTTTCAGCCCTTTAAACTCCTCATCTATTGACACTTGGAGTTTCCTTTCAGGGTTTTTTTGTAGTTCTTCCATAGCCACTAATATCCTGGAATATTATATCATTTTTTGTAGTATGGTGAGAAGATGTTTATTGTATCGTAACAACCAACCAATTACGATACAGGACAGACGGCATTTTTCTTTATGTAATCCTTCAAACGGGCTTCGTCAAGGACTCCCAACCATTTGAACTGGACACCTTTGCGTCTGTGTTGAGCCATGATATCTGGGTCTTCAGATATTACCTGATCTGCAACAATTTCATAATTCACTTTTTCCAAACACGGGGTATCTCCAGACAATAGTTTCAGAATACCCGAATCTTTCAGTTCTTCTTTTGAACCAGTGTAAACAAATGCCAATCCACCCTGGCTGATGTCGAGTATCTGAATTTTTTCCTCCTCGTCTGCGGATGGCTTAATGATAAGAAAGGTACCTTTCATTACATGGTAACGCTCGTGCTGCCTCCGTCTCACTATCCTTCTTGCAAAGTCCATAATACCAGCCATACAGACACCTCATATAGGTCTTTTACCTTGTATCATCCGTCAATAGAAATGTCAAATGTTTTTTTTAAATCTGTTATTCATTGGCAGATTTGACAAATATCGGCTGTATTTTACTATGTTAAGCTGTTGTGTTTTACATGTTGTATATCCTTATTATTGTGCTATAATTACTAAAAAAGGAGGGGGCATGGAGCCGAAAGATGTGAAATTAAAAAAACTTTTTCAAACATACGGTAAAACCCTTATTCTTCCCTATGACCAGGGACTCGAACATGGTCCCAAAGACTTTTTCCATGCTCGTTTTGCGGAAAATCCCATGCATATTATAGAAATCGCAAAAAAGGCAAAGTTCAATGCGGTTGTGTTCCATGTAGGCAATGCGAGAAGGCACTTTAAAGACATATACGGGAACGTACCACTGATACTGAAAGTAAACGGGAAAACAAGTATACCGGATGATGATGAACCTCTTTCCCCACTCACCGCATCTATTGACGATGCACTCCAGCTTTCGGCCATAGCAATAGGCTATACCCTTTATGTTGGTTCTCCAAGGCAGGATGAGGATATTGAACAATTCTCAGAGATAAGAGAAGAGGCACATCGCTGTGGATTACCCGTTATTGTCTGGTCTTACCCGAGAGGGAAGGATATAGATGAGCAAGGTGGCAAGAACACTCCCTATGCAATAGAATACGCTGCCCGTGTTGCTGCCGAACTCGGTGCAGACATGGTAAAGGTGAATGTGCCAAGCCTCAAGAAGGATCCCAGAATACCGGCACCGTATAACGACCTGAACGTTGAAATGGATGAAGCGATACGCAGGGTTATTGGAGCGGCATGCGGAATACCGGTAATTTTTGCAGGCGGCGAAATGGCCTCCGACGATGAACTTCTTCAAAAGGCTGCATTATGCATAAAGGCAGGGGCATCAGGCCTTATATTCGGGCGTAATATATGGCAGAGGCCACTTGATAAGGCGGTTGAGATTACCAGGAAGATCAGAGACATGATGAAAGGCAGGGTATAGGCGTAGAATGCAAAAGTCAGAAGTCAGAATTAAAACTAAAAGATTCAAATTCAGCTTCTATTACCGGGGCTTGCGTCGCCCCCTCCCCAAGCAAAGCTTGTGGAGCCTCCCCCTCTCGCTCGCTGTGCAAGCTGGATAGATTCCCACGGGCTTGCCCGTGGGAATCTATCCAGGATACTGACTCCTGGATACTGAATACTCAAAAGAACTATGATGGCAAAACATAAAACAATAGATCACGAGGCGGATATTGGGCTTGAGGTAAATGGAAAAACATTAGAAGAACTCTTTAAAAATGCAGCATCCGGACTTTTTTCTCTTCTCGTGGATTTAAAGAATGTAAAACCTGAAGTAGGGAAAAAACTGGAAATAATAGGTAATGGCGAACTCTTAATTAATTTCCTCAATGAACTTTTATACTTATGGGATACCGAAGGGTTTATTCCAAAGGACTTCTCTCTTCGAATCGAAAATGACAGGCTCACCGGTAATGTAATTGGCGGGTTGTTTGACCCTCTCCGGCATACGATAAAAAAAGAAATCAAGGCTGTAACCTACCACGAATTTTCACTTACGAGAGAAAAAGGAATATGTAAGGCGAGATTAATACTGGATGTGTGATAAAAGGAGTAGATGGAAATAGGCAGCAGGCAATAGGTAAATAGGTGATAGGCTAACCATGGGAAATCCTTTAGAATATCTGAAAAAAATAGATGATAACAGGTTCATGATAGAAAAACATGATGCCATGAGGGTGAATGGCCTGATCTATATAGATGAAGAGCTTTTAAAGGAGTTTGGGAGGGATGAAAGCATTACACAGGTGGAGAATGTTGCCTGTTTACCGGGGATTGTTGGAGCTTCCATGGCTATGCCGGATATCCACTGGGGTTACGGTTTCCCTATAGGAGGGGTAGCTGCCTTCGATATGGAGAAAGGGGTTATATCGCCAGGCGGGGTAGGCTATGACATAAACTGAGGTGTAAGGCTGATACGCTCCGTGTTGAGCGTAAATGAGGTAAAAGACAAGGTAAAAGAGATTATTGACAGATTCTATATCAATATTCCAAGTGGTGTGGGTTCCCACAGAAAGGATTTAAAATTATCACGGGATGAGTTAAAGAAGGTTCTCAAAAAAGGAGCTAAATGGGCAATTGATAAAGGATTTGGAACCCATGAAGACCTGCAATTTATAGAGGATGGCGGTCAAATTGAGTATGCAAACCCAGAGAATGTCTCAGAAAAAGCGTACGAGCGTGGTAAGGATCAACTCGGGACTTTAGGTAGTGGTAACCATTTTATTGAATTAGGTCGGGTAAAGGAGATATACGACGATAATATCGCAAGGGCTTTCGGGCTCTTCGAAGATCAAATCACCATCATGATTCATACAGGCTCAAGGGGTCTTGGTTACCAGATCTGTGATGACTATATAAGGGAGATGATAAAGGCCTCTGAAAAGTACGGCATATCCCTTCCCGATAGACAGCTTTGCTGTGCACCTGTGGAATCAGTGGAAGGGCAGCGGTACCTTTCAGCCATGGCATCTGCGGCAAACTATGCCTTTGCGAACAGGCAGATGATAACCCACTGGGTTAGAGAGACCCTGGAAGGTATCTTCAAAACAAGTTCAAAGAGCCTTGACCTTTCTCTTGTCTATGATGTATGCCATAATATTGCAAAAATCGAGAAACACATGGTAAGGGGCAAGGCATCAACTGTATGTGTCCACAGAAAAGGAGCAACGAGGTCATTTTCGGCAGGGAATCCAGCGATACCAGAGAAATATATGAGTGTGGGTCAGCCCGTCCTCATTCCAGGAGACATGGGCAGGGCATCCTATGTCCTTTGTGGAACAAGCCGTGCAATGGAAGAAACCTTTGGCAGCACATGCCATGGTGCAGGCCGTGTCATGAGCAGAAGGGAAGCAATAAGAGTATCAAAGGGCCGTTCTATC
>CAIJOT010000133.1 GCA_903822335.1 uncultured delta proteobacterium | reverse complement strand
GGCGGTTGCTGATGTGGTGGAATCCATGGCATCGCATCGTCCCTACAGGGTTTCCTTAGGACTGGATGTTGCGCTGAAGGAGATTGAGGATAATGCAGGGATACTGTATGACAGGGAAGCGGTGGAGGTGTGTTTGAAGCTTTTTAGGGAGAAAGGATTCAGGTTTGAGTAAAGATAAAAGATAGCAAAAAGAATAAGACAAAACAACAACTCATAAATGAACTGGCAGAAATGTCCCAGCGAATCGCTGAACTGGAAAAATCAGAAACTGAACGCAAGAGGGCAGAAGAGGCCTTGAAGGAGAGCGAAGAAATATTACAGGTATTAGTCAACGCAACCAGAGAAACCCTGTTGCTGATTGACACAGAAGGTAAGGTCCTTTTAGCAAATGAGGTAGTTGCGTGAAGATTAGGCAAAAGCGTCCAGGAGCTCATCGGTACTTCCCTGTACGACCATTTTCCCCCTGATGTTGCACAATCAAGAAAAAAATAATTTGATAAAGTAGCCATCACCGGTCAATAGGTTCATTTTGAAGATACCATGGAGGAGAGATTTTTCGGTATATATTGTTACCCCGTTTTTAATAAGGAAGGAAAGGTATCGAGAGTAGCCATTTTCGCTCATGAGATCACAAAGCAGAAACAGGCTGAGAAAAAGCTGCTGGAATCAGAAGAGAGGCACCGTATTCTTTCCGAAAAGTCATCTGTTGGTATGTATCTCATACAGGATAACCTTTTCCGTTATGTGAACCAGGCTTTTGCCCAGATTTTTGGGTATACACGGGAGGAAATAGTTGATAGGTTGGGGCCTATGGATTTTATTGTACCTGAAGACAGGAAATGGGTTGCCGAAAGTACAAACAACGATTAGTGGGTCAAGCGGAGAGTGCACATTTAGAATTTAAGATAAGGAGGAAAGACGCGACCATCCGCCACTTGGAGGTCTTTGGCTTGCAATCAATATATAACAGCAGGCCTGCAGTATTGGGAACATTGCTCAACATCACCGAACGCAAGCTGGTAGAGGAGGAAGTAAAAAGCTTGTATCGGTTATTAATTACAGCAGCGAATTAGTGAACCTTGCCACGCTCGATGGGAAGATGATTTTTATTAACGAGGCAGGTGGCAGAATGCTGGGCATAGCTCCTCAAGAGGTCCAGCAATACTCCATTAAGGATGTCATACCCGACGAGTTTCAGAGCAAGGTAGAAAATGAGGTCCTGCATACAATGGGGGGGAGAAGAGTTTGCCATCCTTGCCATAGGTCAACCGGATGTAACCCCGGAGGTCCTCACCGCACGTTTACTCCACAATATTGATACCTTCAATAGGCTTGATGCTCGAACCTACAGGCTCTCTTTGAGTGTGGACATCGCATTCTATGATCCAGAACTCCCTGCCTCCCTTGATGAACTACTCGCAAAGGCAGATACGTTAATGTATGAACAGAAAAGAAGTAAACAGGGTTAAGGTTTGGTATGAATAGGAATAATGTAATAAAAAAGGCTGCCCGAAGGCAGCCTTTTTTATCTTTATTGGTTTAGATTGTTTCTCAACTAATTACTAATCACCAATAACTAATCACTGTTTTTATGCCTTTGTAATCTCAAAAGATATCTGGCCATCTTCGTATTTCAATGGCCTGACACTTACTTCCATACCCACCTTGATATCTTCAACCTTGACATCCTTTGCAAGTCTTGCAAAGAGCTTCGGCCCTTTGCCAAAATCTACGACACCCATTGAATAGGGAGGGTCTGCCTCAAAGCCGAAAGGCGCATACATAGCGGTTGTGAATGTCTCAAGTTTGCCTTTTGGCGGCATATCAAACCAGTCCATCTCTTTCGATAAGCAAACAGCGCAATCTGCCCTCGGGGGGAAGAATTTCGCACCGCACTTTTTGCATACCGTTCCATCAATCTTTCCTTCTGCTAAAAGGTCAACAAACTTTGCCGTTTTTGTTATACCCGTAAAGCTTCTTCTTCCGAATTTTTCAAATCCCATAGCTCACCTCCCAAAAATTGTAACGTTACCATAAAGTCCAACGCCACCGACATTATGAACAAGACCGATTGCCGGATCCTTTACCTGCATTAGTCCTGCTTCTCCTCTGAGCTGCAACACAATTGTCCGAATCTGAGATCCACCCGTTGCACCGATTGGATGGCCTTTCGAAAGAAGTCCACCGTCAACGTTAACAGGTATCCTGCCCTCTTTGTAGGTCTCTTTCGCCCCGATCAATTCTTTTCCTTCACCCATTTTTGCAAATCCAAGCCCCTCATAGGCCATAATTTCAGCTATAGTGAAGCAATCGTGAACCTCTGCCACATTAATATCCTTTGCGGTTAACCCTGCCATTTTGTATGCCTGGGCTGATGCAGCATAACCAACGCTTAAGCCCTTGGCAAAATTGGGTCTTGCTGCCATATTCACTGCCTCAGAGGCTGCACCGATACCCATTATCCAAACAGGTTTCTTTGAGAATGCCCTGGCC
>CAIJOT010000132.1 GCA_903822335.1 uncultured delta proteobacterium | reverse complement strand
TTTTCCTTTTCCATGAACACCTCCAAATTGATTTCGGTGATCATGAAATGATGGGGTGGCTATTCGATTGTCAAAGAACTTTTTCTACGATGTCGTGGCACATTTTTCCGTCCACGATGTCGTGGCACTCAACATATAGTAAATGAAAAATCTTCTTTTAACAGGGACAACATCGGATAAATACGGATGTGAACCTTTTCCCGAATCTTACATCCGTCTGCCCTGTGTAATGAATTACCCTGAGGCAAGCCTTCGTGTGTTAAGCCGATGTGCAATGCATTATGTATCTATTTCACCGGGGGCTTTTATCCTGTTTTATCTATGTTACATAAAGATTGGTCTGTGGCTTGAGGGTAAATAAATAGTGACAAAAACTAACAAATCGGATTGACAATACATCAAACATGATGTATATAATGAACGTTGCGTGGAGGTGTGCTTGTACAATCTTGTCTTCTACACGGCTGATCGGGGTGATTCACCGATCGATGATTTTCTTGATAGGTTGGGCAAGAAGTCACGGGCGAAGGTGGCTGCACACCTATCACTTTTAGCAGAACAGGGACCGAACCTAAAGAGGCCCTATGCCGATATTGTCAGGGGTAAGATCAGAGAATTGAGGATACATCATGGCTCGAATCAGTACCGCATCCTCTATTTCTTCCAAGTGCTTGATCAGATAGTGCTGGTACACGCATTTTCCAAGAAGGAGCCACAATTGAAAAAGAAGGATATTGAGTTGGCGGAAAGACGCATGGAAGAATGGATGCGCCGGTTTCCTGCGGGAGGTAAAATATGAAAAAAGGCAAAGTTCGTACGTTCCAAAACAGATTGCAGGAAGACATCAAGGATCCCGAATTCAAAGCTTATTATCAGGAAGAGCGTGAAGCGCTTAATCTGGCAACGAAGATTGTGAAGCTGCGCGAAAAAAAAGGGCTGTCGCAACAACAATTGGCGAAGCTCATGGGTACCAGCCAGCAGGCGATTTCGCGGATCGAAAACGGCGAGTATAAGGGCTTCACGCTCAAGACCCTGGAAAAGATCGCTGAAGCAACAGGGGCACGGGTCAAGGTCGAGTTCGTTATAGTATAGTCGCCCCAGGACGGACTTGATTTGACATCCCACTCAATGCGTATTCCGACCCCAACCAGCCACTGATTTCGATTTTAGTCGGCCACCCATTCCGGATGAACCAGGCCACCCCATAAGAGCCCAGAAAGAGACGCTGGATAATTTCAATAAGAGCTGTGATAGCTCCATGCTCTTTGCCCTCAGCTCTTTGTTCTCTACTCTCTGCTGCCTACTCCTTACCGCTTACTCTTGACTACTTTGCCTTCCCCCTACCACTATCTCCGGTATCCTCAGGGTTGGCTGCGCATCTGATACAGGCACACCCTGACCATCTTTGCCGCAGGTCCCTATACCAAATCCAAGGTCATTACCCACCATATCTATTTCCTGCAATACTTTAAGACCGTTACCCATCATCGTTGCATTTTTGATCATATTTCCCACATGACCTTTTTCTATAATGTATCCTTCTGATATTTCAAAAACAAAGTCGCCCCGAACCGTATCTACCTGTCCTCCACCCATCTTCACAACATATACCCCATCATCCACAGAAGCAATAATTGCGGATGGGTCATCCTTGCCAGGGAGAATCATCGTGTTGCTCATCCTCGGTATCGGTTTAAACCTGAATGACTCCCTTCGCCCATTTCCTGTTGAGTTCACCCCATATTTCAAGGCATGGAACCTGTCAAAAAGGTAATTTTTCAGTACGCCGTTCTCAACGAGCACAGTCCTCGCCGATCTTATCCCCTCATCGTCATATGCGTATGTCCCTCGTGCGTGAGGTATGGTTGCATCATCCACCACATTGATGAGAGGAGATGCCATCTTGTCTCCACGCATCCCCTTGTAACAGGAGAGCCCTTCCATGGCAAGGTCTGCTTCAAGTCCATGACCAATCGCCTCATGGATCATTGTGCCGCCTGCCTCCGATGCGAGGACCACTGTCTTGGTGCCCATGGGGGCCTCAATGGCACTGAGCAGACCTGCGAGCCTCTTTACGGTTTTACTCGCAAGGCCTTCTATAATATTGTCTGTAAAAAATTCAAATCCATAGAAACCGCCTATTGCCTCATAAACCGTTTGCATCTCACCATGCTCTTCACCAATGAGAAGTATGTTCAAGACAACCTGTGTCCTGTTATCCTCAATGCCAGCGCCATCATTATTAAGAATTTTTATCGCCTGTTGAGAATCCCTGTAGATTACCCTGACCTGCTGAATTCTCCTATCCATTCTTTTCACAAGAGATTCAAGGCCTTTCACCATCTTTATCTTTTTATCCATAGTAACACTGTGTGGGTCAATCGTTATCGAAAAAGGATAATCAGCTTTTATATACCCCTGAGTCTTCATATCAGGCATTGATTTTCCCTCCATTGAAAATTTACTTAAGCCTTTCGCCAATTCAAGAAGGTCTTTTTCATCAAAAGAGTTTGTTGACCCATAAAAGGTTTTCCATGGGTTTATTATACGGATGCCTACCCCTTTGTCCACCGCTCTTTCAACCTTTTCTATCCTTTCAGATTCAAGATGGATATGGGTATATGTCTTCTCCTCAGCAAATATGTCACCATACACAGCGTTTCCGCCTATTAATACCTTTAATATCTTGCTCTCATCAAACATCTTCAACCTCCCGAAACACTATATCATAATGTTCCATATCTGCTATTATAGATGCTATATCCTCTTCAAAATTCGAGGGATATATCAACTCTATCAAGCCCTTTTTCCCATCGATCACAGAAAAAATACCCACCTCCTCATAGGACTCCAGAATAGATTTGAAAAATCCTATCGCCTCTCTGTTTATAATAAACCTTCTAATTCTCTCCATTTCCTTTTTCCCTCAGCATCTCGACAAATGCTTCAATTCTCAACTTTGTCCTCGTATCAAGCTTTTTTGGTAAGTCGCCCTCTATCGTGATAACAGGCACCTTAAGCGTTTCCCTCAAAATCACATCTTCAATCGCCCTGAAACAGAAGGCCTGTACATAATGAATGATACCTTGGATGCTCCGCCTTTCTATCTCCTCATTTATATCAATAAGCCTTGAGAATATACCATAAGGGTATGTATACATGAGATACCTTTCAACAATATCCTTCTCAAAATAAGGTAACGCAAACTGTCTCTGGGTCTCATTATAGACAACATTGGCACCGACACTCTCTATGAAATCATAAAGATCAGTCACAATAGGTGGCACACCTATGTATCCAATGCTTACGCCTTGTATCCTGTTCCTTTCCTTTATGCTATCTATGAAGTCCTTTGACATATCTTCATATCTCTCGTAATCCCCCAACATATCAGATGACCTTACAAGCCACAGATGGTTCTCATGCCCTGTTACCACCTTCTCATCCCAGGTCATTCTATCAATCAATGCGAGGTTAGTCCTTACCTTCTCAATCCTCTCCTCTACCGGGGATAGCTTGGCTTTATCCACTGACAAATGGTCTATTAGTTTTTCTATTTCTCTTTTCAGGACTTCCCTGTCCCGATCATAAGGATAGGAAAACGGTATGGTTTGTATCCCTTTATACCGTAATATCTCGGCTAATGCCTGGGTGTTACTGCAATCCCCTTCCATCACTGTAATCACCCTGCTGATATTCTTCTCCATTACAACACCATATATACCCTTAACCCAATTGCACATACTCTTCGGAAATCCATCCCTCTCCGCCCTTTCAATGAATCGCAAAGGATTTTCGTCTACAATGAAGATATTATTCAGGTCGCAGGGCACATATCCGCCTGCAAATACAACCTCCACAGGTATCGTGGTAGTAAAACCGACTATCTGGTTCATATGTAAAAATAGTGAATAGTGAATGGCCTGCCTGTGCGTGACCGCACGCAGACAGGTGAATAGTGAATAGTTTTCAGGACCGCATGCTTTATGATTCTGTTCAACAAGAGCAGTGTATCATCCAATGGTTTGCAGTTTTTCATTCTACCTCTTTATATGTAATGCTTTATACGTAAAAACCTGTACATCTCTTTAAACTTTTGAGGCTCTATCTCCTCTGCACGGGTAGTCTGGGAGAAACCCATAAAAGTGTAAAGAGATGCGACTCGCTCTTCACCATAATGTTTTTTTAGGGAATACCTCATATATTTCCTTTTGTTCTCAAAACAGGTTTTGATAAACTTTATCAATGCATCCTCTGTGCCTTTTTCATCTTCTTTCAAGACAATCGAAAGAAAAGCGCTATCCACTTTTGGTGGTGGGATAAAAACGCCTGGCTTCAGATAAAAGAGGGTTTTTACCTCGGAAAAGATCTGAAAAATAACTGATAACGCTCCATAGATCCTTGTAAATGGTTCGCCCACAAGCCTTAAGGCTATTTCCTTTTGCATTGTCAGGTATGCGCTCTCTATGATGGCTCTTCCCTCGAGTATCTTAAACAGGATAGGCCCTGTAATGTTGTACGGTATGTTTCCCATAATCTTAATATTTTTTCCTTTTCTAAATTGTAAAAGCGGTATGTCCAAAAAATTGCCAAAGATTACCTTCACGTTGCCAGTTTTCTCTTCTAATGGCTCAAGGTACTGCCGGAATGTCCTGTCAAGCTCAATAGCGTACACAAAACCAGCCTTTTCAACCAGGCATCGCGTAAGGTCTCCATGACCTGCACCTATTTCGACCACCACATCGTCTTTGTCTATACGGGACAATCTTACCATCTTATTCATGATATTTTTATCTTTTATCAGATGCTGGGCCAGGCTCTTCTTTAACATACCTATTTTAGTTTCTGGTTGACAGTTTTATCAATGCAACATCATCCTCGAATAACCTTTTACATCCAAAGGAGAAACAATGCCTTCTTTAAAATAAAAGTAACCCAAAACTGCAATCATAGCACCATTATCTGTGCAAAAATGGGGTGAGGAAAAGATTACTTCAATATTCTCTTTCTGTCCTGTCTCTAAAAACTTTTCCCTCAGTCTGCTGTTTGATGCAACCCCTCCCCCTACAACTATCCGCTTAATGTCATGCTCTCTGGAGGCTCTGATGGTTTTCAGTGTCAGCACGTCAAAAGCAGCCTCCTGAAAAGAAGATAGTATATCATTAATATTTTGAGTAGTTACACCATATTTCTTAATGTAATTTATAATAGCTGTCTTTAACCCACTGAAACTAAAATCATAATTGTTGTCATTTATCATTGGTCTCGGGAACCGGACATAATCCTTCTGCCCTTTTTCTGCATACTCCTCGATGATTTTCCCGCCGGGATAGCCAATCCCGAGATACTTGGCAATCTTATCAAACGCCTCCCCTGCAGCATCATCCCTCGTAGTCCCAAGAACCTTAAAGCGAAGAGGGCTTTCCATCAGCAGGATAACTGTATGTCCTCCTGATACAACAAGGGCAATGAAAGGAAAATCAACCTCTCTTTCAAGAAATATGCTCACAGCATGTGCCTGGATATGGTTTATGCCGATGAGTGGTTTATTTAATGCAAGGGAAAGGCCTTTTGCAAAGCATAATCCTACAAGTATCGAGCCGATTAAACCAGGGCCAGCAGTTACACTAATCACGTCAATGTTTTGATAGGTAATGCCGGCTTCTTCTATTGCGCCTCTGCTTATGTTTTCTATTAATTCTATGTGTTTTCTTGAAGCGATTTCAGGGACTACACCACCGAACAATCTATGGAGGTCAACCTGACTTGACACAATATTGGAAAGTATCCGTTTCCCATCTTCAAGTAAAGCAACGGACGTATCATCACAGGAGGTATCTATACCAAAAATAATCATGCGTTTGTTTAAGAACAGTATGAGTTTCGTGTTGCGTGTTTAAACCCGTAACTTGTATCCCGCAACTCGCAACATTGATGCTCTCTTCCCTCGTCCCTCATCCCTCGTGAATTAGATATCATATATCCTGCCAAAGGATTTTAATCTTCTCCTTCATCCGTAACTCTTCTACAAAAGATTTGAGAAACTCTTCTCTGTTCTTCGTCATGAGGTATTGCGTATAAGATTCCCTCTCCTTTTCCCATTCCTGTTTTTCCGGAAGTTTCTCTGCTTTAAAAGAAAACACATAGTATATCCCGGCAATTTCTGCGGGTTTCTCGTATACCTGGCGATTTTTTGAAAGCGCCAATACACCAAAATGTTCCTTGGGCAATACACCGATTTTCGGGATGGTATAATTGTTTCTCGATATAAAACCCGTGTCCTTTTTGGAATCAATAGATTTTTTGGCTATTGTATCCTCTGCCTTTGCCTTTGCAAACGTTTTTGCCTTTTCACTCATAATCCTTTCTCTGATTGTCTTCAACGCAATGCTCTTGTCTATTGCTTTTCCTTCCTCCGAATCAACCAGCTGGAATATATATGATTTTGAACCATCCCGCATGGGTAATGAAATATCCCCTTTCTTCAATCCTTTAATCCATTCCTCTACTTTCAAACTTTTGAATCTTTTAAAAAGTTCGCCTTCTTTCACATATCCAAGGTCTACCACCTCTATCATGTTCTGTTTTCCATAAACCCCTATATCCTTCATCTTCAACAAATCTAAATAAGCAGCATCATCCTTGATAGAACTTTTTTCACCCAGCACGATATATTTCAATCTGTAGAGGTTTTCTCCCCTGTGTACACCCTTTTCTTTTTCATACATATCCTGTAACTCTTTCTCATCCACACTGGCCTTATCCTTGAACTCGGAAGGATCAAATTGAACATAGGCAAGGTTAACCTTACCCTTCTCCCTTACATAGCCAGCCCATATATCAGCATCACTTAAATAAACACCATTGTCTCGAATAAGGTTAACCATCTTTGCGTTTATCAAAGCAATTTTTTCTGATTCTTCGAATCGTTTCGGGTCTATACCATTCCTCTTCAACACCTCTACATAGATTTTTTCGTTAAACTTGCCATCCCTTTTAAAGGCCTCTATGCCTGTGAGGTGGTCATTAAACTCTTTATCAGAAATCGTTATACCCAGCCCCTTTGCCTTCATAAGCAGTATATATTTATCAACTATCTCATCCATAGCCCTTTCTTTTAGTTTAATCTCCTTGATCACATTTTCATCAAACTTCTCCTTATAAATCATCCTGTACATGTTCATTAATCTATTGTATGTCTCCTGGTATTCCGTGAAGGATACTTTATGGGATCCTACCTCTGCGACAGTCCTCTCACCACCCCTGAAAGAACCGACACCCCAGAAGACAAAAACCACTATGATTAACCCGAACATGCCTTTAATCATATAGCTTGTTGCGTACTTTCTCATAAATTTTAACATTTTTGCTCCCTGCCACTATTGATTTTGATTCCTTAAAATAGTATATTAAAGCGTAATTTTCAATATCTTTAATAATGAAAGAAGGGACAATAAATGTTTAATTCATTATTTGGCTTTATCTCAAAAGATTTAGCAATAGACCTTGGTACTGCAAATACGCTGGTATATGTGAAAGGAAGAGGGATAGTGTCCAATGAGCCATCAGTGGTGGCTGTTCATAGAGATTCACGAGGTGTAAAAAAGGTAATAGCCGTTGGTGAAGAAGCAAAAAAGATGCTTGGGAAAACCCCTGGTAATATTGTAGCCATAAGACCGTTAAAAGACGGTGTCATAGCTGACTTTGAAATTACAGAAGCAATGCTTAAGTATTTCATCCGGAAGGTCCATAATAAGAAGTCCTATGCAAGACCAAGGATTGTCATCTCCGTCCCCTCAGGTATCACACCTGTGGAAAAAAGGGCTGTGAAAGAATCTGCAGAATCTGCAGGAGCACGAGAGGTGTACCTCATAGAAGAACCTATGGCAGCAGCAATAGGTGTGGGCCTTCCTATCACAGAACCAAGCGGTAACATGATTGTTGATATAGGGGGAGGCACAACAGAAGTAGCAGTGATAAGCCTTGCCGGCATAGTCTACTGTAATTCAGTAAGGGTTGCAGGTGATAAAATCGACGAATCAATCATACAATATGTGAAAAGAAGGTATAACCTCCTCATTGGTGAAAGGACAGCGGAAATGATTAAGATAAATATAGGTTCCGCATACCCAAGCCAGAACGGGGAAGAATTGACCATGGAAGTCAAAGGCAGGGACCTGGTAGGAGGTATACCAAAAACATTAGAAATCTCATCCAAGGAGATAAGGGAAGCCATCGCAGAACCAATCAACGCCATAGTAGAAGCTGTGAGGATTGCCCTTGAAAGAACCCCGCCGGAACTTGCCTCGGACATTGTAGACAAGGGCATCGTAATCAGTGGAGGAGGTGCTTTGCTGAGAAACCTTGATCTCCTCATTAAAGAAGTAACCAGGCTACCTGTGATAATCGCAGACAATCCATTGACTGCTGTGGTTGAGGGCACAGGTAAAGCCCTTGATGAAATGAGCCTTCTTAAGGAGATTGCTACATACTTTTAATATAGTGGAGCATTGAAAAATCTTATTACCATAATAATCGCCGTACTCATACTTGCCACATCATTTTTTATATTCACAAACACACCTTTGTTCGTTAAAGGATACGTAAAAGTAAAAGGTGCTATTGGTGAAATAGCAGGTCCCACCCTAAAAATTGCCGGTAAACCCACACATTTCATAGGGTACATATTTAATTCCTACTTCAACCTGATAGGCACAAAGAAAGAAAACCTTGCATTAAAAAAGAAACTCGAAACACTTCAGTTAGAAAATCAAAAAATCACGGAACTGGAAAAGGAAAATAAAAGGTTAAAAATCATCCTGAATCTTATTGAACAAGCCCCGGACTCGATGATAACGGCAAGGGTAATTGGTGAGGACATAAAAAACTGGTTCAAATGCATCATTATCGATAAGGGGAGGAATTATGGCATCAAAGAAAAGATGTCTGTAATTACCCCTAAGGGCATTGTGGGACAAGCGGTAGAGGTGAACAAATGGCACAGCAAAGTAATGATAATAAACGACACAAATTCCTCCGTTGATGTGTATGTGGAAGGAAAAAACACGAGGGGAATCCTTGAAGGCACAGGACAGACCACGCTCAGATTGAAATATATCCTGAAGAATGATGAAGTGGAGATCGGCGATAAACTCATTACATCCGGGAAGGATGGCATCTACCAGAAAGGGTTGCCAACAGGGATCGTTATCACCATCAATAGAAATAAACCGGGGATTTTTGCCGATATAGAGGTCATGCCCTATAACAACTTTAAAAGGTTAGAGGAAGTTCTAATACTGAAAAGATAATGAAAGTCTTCGTCTATATATTGATCGGCTTAATCCTCACGATACTTGAATCCTCAACGCTTTCCTTTTTGCCCATAGAGTTCTTCAAGCCTGATTTCGGCATGCCTTTCATTGTATATACGGCATTCTTTTTAGGTCCCCAGGCTGGGCTCATCACATCCATTTTTATTGGTTTAATTCAGGAAATTATGTCTAATTCCCCGCATGGTTCCATGTTATTCACAAAGGTCTCTATATTCATCATGTCAACATTCCTGAAAAACAAACTCTATATAGATTCGAGGTACAGCTTTTCATATATATGCGGTGGTTTTGTGCTGTTTGAATCCTTTCTGTTCCTGATACTCTCCTTTCTTTCAAAAGGTGAAACAAAAAATATTGTGAACATGATGTTCTATACTATACCCAATGCCATATTCACAGGTTTTGTATCTATTTTTATCTTCTCACTAATAGAATTTTTAAACGAAAGATATTTAAACAGGGAATATTAAACAGGGAATACATGAAAGAAGAGATTACTCCCAGTAAATATAAATGGTGCAAGTGGATACTGATCATGACGATGACAGTCCTTTTGATAAGGCTTTGGCATCTCCAGGTCATGCAGGGCAATGAAATGAGGAAGCTATCCGAGCAGAACCGCATCAGGGTCAAGAAGGTGATTGCTCCCCGTGGGGTAATTTATGACAGAACAGGCAAAGTGCTTGCTGATACAAGGCCTTCCTTCAATATGTATATCACACCTGAGGATATCAAAGATTTTAATCAGACTATAGACGGCCTTGCGAAGCTCATCAGCATCAACAGGGAAGAAATTGTGGACAAATTAAAGACAGCCAGCGGTCTCCCTCCATCTTTTCCTGTAAAAATAAAATCTGATATTTCCATGGACGAGGTAGCGAAAGTAGAAGCGAACAGGGTGTATCTCCCCGGTGTGAACATCCAGATAGAACCAAAACGAAGCTATCCATACGGAACCATGATGGCTCATGTCCTTGGTTACGTGTCAGAAATAAACAATGATGAACTGAAAAGCAAAGAATATAAGAATTATTCACCCGGTGACTACATGGGCAAATATGGACTGGAGAAGATGTACGAAACATACCTCCGGGGGAAAGATGGTGAAAAAAGGGTTGAAGTAGATGCCATGGGCAGAGAAATAAGAACCCTCGATATTATTGAGCCCACCCCGGGGAATGCCCTGTACTTAAATATCAATATGGAGGTACAAGCAATTGCTGAAAAAGCACTGGAAGGCAAAAAGGGTGGATGCATTGCATTAGAACCAAAGACCGGTGCCGTAATTGCCCTTGTAAGCAGGCCGGCGTTTGACCCTAACAAATTCGCATCGGGCATTACAAAAGAGAATTGGAAAGCGATTATAACCGATAAGTCACACCCCCTCCAGAATAGAGTTACCCAGGGAAGGTATCCACCTGGATCCGTTTTCAAGATTGTATTGGCATTAAAGGCCTTGGAGTCAAAAGTAATAAATGAAAAGACAAGCTTCACGTGCAGGGGGGGCTTCCCTTTTGGAAAAAGGGTATTTAAATGCTGGAAAAAGGGTGGTCATGGCAGCGTTGCTATCCATAGAGCGATAGTAGAATCCTGTGACGTATTCTTCTACAATGTGGGATTAAAACTCGGTATCGACAGGATACACGAAATGGCAGATATGATAGGCCTTGGAGAACCCACAGGTATTGATTTACCTGGTGAAAAACACGGACTTGTCCCCTCTTCTGAATGGAAGAAAAAAACCTATGGAGAACCATGGTACGAGGGCGAAACCGTATCCGTCGCCATAGGTCAGGGAGCAGTCTGGTTAACACCGATACAACTTGTCCAGTTATCCACCTTTGTGGCGAATGAGGGTGTAACCTTCAGACCACAGATTGTAAACAGAATAGTGTCACCGGAAGGCAAGACCATAAAAACCTTCGAACCCGTGATACACTCAAATGCACAACTGAGAAAAGAAGTAACAAAAACTGTGAAAGAAGCAATGCAGGGTGTGGTAAATGAACCGAGTGGCACAGCATACGGATCCCGTATTCAATACGTCCATATGGGAGGGAAAACGGGGACAGCCCAGTCTGTTGGAGAAAAAGGTAAGAATCTTGGCGACCATGCGTGGTTTATCGCCTTTGCACCTGTTGAGGAACCTGCTATTTCAATCAGCGTGCTTGTAGAATACGGCGGGCATGGTTCTTCTTTTGCTGCACCGGTTGCAAAAGCTATTTCGGAAAACCTCTTTAAACCAAAGGTAGACGTGAAGGAGGCAAAGATACGTGAGAATAGATAAAAGAAGGCTATACCATTTAGACTGGTATCTTATCATCAACGGACTGGCCCTGTTTGCTGTTGGTATCCTGAATTTAATAAGCGCAACAACTTCTTTCTACAGCAGCTCCTACAATTTCATCATAAAACAACTCGTTGCATTTTTCATAGGAATTATCATCATCTTTGTCGTGACATACTATGATTACAGGGTTATCGCAAACCATTCAAAGTGGTTATACCTCTCTGCACTCTTTTTCATCCTTCTCGTTCTTGTGATAGGAATGATAGCAGGTGGTGCAAAGAGGTGGATCAGCGTCTTTGGTATAAGTTTTCAGCCTTCTGAATTCATGAAACCCATCCTTGTTCTCTATCTTGCCAATATGCTCTATGAGAAAAAAAGAGAGAATTTGCCTCTTGGCCTCAAAGATATTGCATGGCCAATACTCTTAACCTTTGTACCCTTCGTCCTCATCGTGAAACAACCTGACCTTGGAACAGGCGTGATCATCGCACTTACATGCCTTGCTATCCTCTGGTTTGTGGGGCTAAAAAAATCCACTTATGCCGTGCTTATGGCTGTAGGGGCGCTATTGCCTTTTATTGCATGGAACTACCTCATGAAACCGTACCAGAAGATGAGGATACTCAGTTTTATTAATATAGATGCTGATCCTTCCGGGTTTGGATACCACGCAAAGCAGGCAATGATTGCTGTTGGTTCCGGAAAATTTTTTGGTAAGGGTTACATGGCAGGGACACAGCATAAACTCCAGTTCATCCCCGAGCACCATACAGACTTTATTTATACAGTTTTTGGAGAAGAATGGGGATTTTTAGGTTCTATTGTCCTCTTTACACTGTTCATATCCTTTATCTACAGGTGTCTCAAAATCTCTCTCAATGCCCATGATGAACTGGGCTCTATCATTGCCTTTGGCATCGGCTCAATTATATACCTGCAATTCACGATAAACGTCTTGATGGCTATCCACCTTGCACCTGTTGTGGGGATTCCCCTACCCTTTATCAGCTACGGCGGTTCCTCATTGCTTTCCGTGCTTGCCTCGGTGGGAATTCTCTTAAACATCAGTATGCGAAGGTATATGTTTTAGCAACACATCCGTGATGTATGATGCTTTTAGTGGACACCAATACAAAGACACCTGTCTACCGCCAGGTAGAGAGGTGTCAGAATGGAAAGGGTTCCAAAAAGCGTATTCACGAAGGAGTTTAATATACTGTTATGCCTGTACGAAGCGAGATGGAATTCTTTTCCAGATCATTAGCGACTTTTTTCAATCTGCTCGAGCCCCCGTTTTGCATAGGGGTTTGCAGGTTCAATCTTGAGGGCTATTGAGAACGATTCCCTTGCCTTCTCAAAGTTATTCATTGCGGCGTAAATATCGCCCATAATGATGTATGAATGGGCATAATTCGGAAACCGTCCAACAACTGTTTTAATCTCCTTCAAGGCTTCGTTGAAATCCCGCTTATCAATATAGATGAAAGCCAGACCTTGTTTTGCATTGACCCATTCCAGCGTTAATGGCTCACTCTTCTCTAACCTCGATACTGCTTCCCTATATGCGTTCATAGCGCCGGCGGGGTTATTTAATGAACGGTAGATAAAACCTTCTAACGTGTAATACCTTCCTTCAAAAGGTTTCAATGCTTTAGCTGTGTTGAGGTATTCAAGGGCATCGTTAAATCGGTTCTTTGCTATTAAGAGTTTTGCTATTGATTCATAGACTGTTGCGTTATTTTTGTCCATTGCACGCAAAGTGCCTATTACCTTTTCAGTGAATTCTGAAGGCTTTTTAATTACTCCTTTTCTAATCCCTATGGTATCGGTATCAATTCTGTGTATCAACACATAGGGGTCAAATGGATTATGGAGATGTGCCCTTTCAAACATCGCAGCAGCTTTTTGGTATGTCTCCCCATCCCCTGATTCATTCAGCTTTTTGATGTACAAAAGCCCTGCCATGTCTTCGTAATAGTGGTCTTTAGGGACATTTTCTAACCCTTCTTTGATATTCGATTCTATCCTGTTCCAATCTTTCCCCAAATCCATTGTCCGGGACGCCCAGAATAACCTGTCAGCATACAAGATGTTGATGGCATCGAAGGTGAGTACAATAAGGATTACCGAGCAGAGAGATACTGAAACATATCCTGCCATCTTCTTCCACCCTGTTAAGAATGCCCTCTGATTTTCCGTGTTGCACAGGGAAACGGAAAGACCAAGTATTATCCAGAAAAATGGGGTAAGGGCGATCTCGAGCCACCCAAAAACATCCTGTATGAGATACCCTGTAATTGCCGCCATGAAACTTCCAACGATACATCTCAGTTTCACATCATGGATTTTGATAAAGGTTTTGATAAGCATAGTATAAATGCAAGCGAGCAAGGCAAGGTACAGAAGGAGTGCAGGTATGCCATTTGTGAGCGCTGTTTGTATGTAACCATTATGAACCATTGTTGGTATAATATCTGAAAAAAACAGATTGTCTTCCGGTTGCCGATACCGCGGGTAGATAGTCCTGAAACTCTCAAAACCAACCCCCACTACCGGACGGTCTTTAATAGCACTCAGTGCGGCTCTATAGTAAAGAAATCTGGTTTGCAATCCGACATCCGTTTTCAGACCAACAATCTTCAACCTATCCGGCACGTTTTCTATGCCTTTGTATTTGTATGCAAATAGGGCAAACAATACTGCGAGTATGCAGAGAAATAGTATGAGAACTCTTTTGATATCGACAAACTTAAACCAGATACTCAATACTATAATGATCGCAAGGGCGATGGCAGTGCCTATCCATGGTCCTCTACTGAAAGTTGAAACAGATGCTGAGAAGAGGATAAAAAATACAAAACCCCAGCAGATTTTCGTGAGCGATTCACGTTCCTCAAAAAAAAATGTTAACGCAAAGGGAAGCGATAGACCGAGGAGGGCGCCTAAGATTACAGGATTGCCGATGGTGGAGGCGGATCTTCCTATGGGCCACGGCATGGGGTCAAGATTGAAAAACTGGACCAGTGTATAGACTGAAACGGGAACCAACGCTAAAACAAAAAGTTTGAGCATCCTTTTTATCCTGTTCAAGTCCATAGGCATCGTAGAAAATATTATAAAGAGAAGTAAATATGTTTCGTGGTTCCAAAGACCGTTATATCGCCCATAGATACCATTGAGCGCTGTAAACTTATGGACTGCAAAAAACGTTGAAAAAATCCACCAGATACCCAATGCAATGATAGTATAAAAGGTTGGTCTTGGAATGGATTTAAGCTCACCTCTTTTAAGCCTGTATATCCAGATGAGGACAAGAAATAGTGTGTCTATTCTCAACGCAATGAGTTTTGGAAGGGTAAAGTGAACTTGTATCTTTAGGGTAAAGAGGAGGGTCAATGAGAAGAAGAGAAGACACACAACAGCATCTTCAAGAAGGATGATTTTGGACACCTTTTTTTCTGGTGTCTTTGGTAACTTATCCTTACCCTTTTTTTTCTTTGCCGCCTTGCTCAAAGACAACCCTCTTTAAAAAATCTGTAAATCCGCTGAACAGCAATCAACAGGATACCCTAATACTCCAACGATTATAAACTAATTCAAGGTAAAATGCAGTGGATTTTGTACATAATTACCTACAAAGCCAGATTTTAATCCTAAGCGTACTCTATATGTCATTTACAAACTATTATTCACATACTATAATGTTGGTATGGTAATTGCAGTAACCCTGTATTGAAATCTATGATGCGCCATATGAAAAATAAAACTGGTTTTTTCACAATTATACTCTCTTTAGCCTTCCTCTTTGCCGTGAATGTATATTCCATGGAGAGGAAGTATGTTGATGGTGAAGTCTTAATAAAATACAAGGAAACAGTTACAGGAACACTAAAGAAGAAGCTTGAAGAGAAGCATGCCCTGAAGACAATCCGTGAATTTAAGCACCTGAAGATACACCATATGAAGCTTTTAAAGGGTGCCGATGTAAAGGAATTAATAAAAAAACTCAAGCAAGAGAAACACGTAAAGTATGCGGAACCAAATTATCTCAGGAAACCCCTCGCTATCCCTAATGACCCGAGCTGGTCACAGCAGTGGAATATGGAAAAGATAGGAATGCCTGATGCATGGGATATTAGCAGAGGTTCTCG
>CAIJOT010000131.1 GCA_903822335.1 uncultured delta proteobacterium | reverse complement strand
TCTAATGTGAAATATCCGATGGGGGCGAAGTCGTAAAGGTCGGTATACTTGTGCTGTGATTCCGCAGTCTCCATCTGCGACCTTTGCAATGCCTCATTCTGCATCTCCAACTCTATCTGATGAACATGGAATTCGTGAACGAGTTTCTGTATTTCGGGAGCGGACATCTCCCCGATGTCGTCCATCGAATCGGTGATTCTTTTTTCCGCCCGCCTCCGGAGATCATCAGCCTGATTTGACCTGGATACTTTTTTTGTCATTTCGACCCCTTCTTGTCATTTCGAGTGAAACGAGAAATCTTTTCTCCTTCTTGTTAAATAGGGTTAAATAGGGACAGCTGTACTAGCTCAATAATTCGGTAACTCTTTGCAACTTATCAAACGGTGTTTCATAGTTCAAACCACCATGTCGGCGGAGGTGATTGTACTCAAATAAATAGTTTCCCAGATTCATTACCATATCCTGTTCTGATTCAAAAGAGTTGGGGGCAAAAAACTCTTTTTTGATAATTTTACAGAAGGCCTCTACCTTGCCATTGGTCTGAGGTCGGTATGGTCTCGTGTAAATATGCCTTATTCCTAACTCACTGCACATGGTTTCAAAGGGATGTTCCCGTTCAAGAGTACCTTTGAATTCAGGTCCATTATCAGACATAATTGCCTCGAATTCAAAGTTATATATTTGTTTGAACCAAGATAATGAGCGAGCCATAAAATAGGTCAATGTCGAAGCTCTTTTGTCCTTGATGATTTCTGCGTAGGCAAGTCTGGTACAATCATCACAGACAGCCGCAGCATAAAGCTCTTTGATTTTAAAAGAACAGCGCAGATCTTTTGGCAGTTTGGTCAGGTCGATATGAGCCAGTTCCCCCGGAGCCTTTTTCTCGTAGCGCTTGATTATCTTTTTCGCTGACGCATGAAGTGGATAGCGCGCCTTGATCCTGTCCATAGTGGCAGGCGATGGTGTTTTATCCAAATAATAGGGTTTAAACAATAGCACCAGTTCATAACGATTAGAACCAAAGCGGCGATACGCCTTGATAATGTTCCTTTCTGTTTCCTTAGGCGTTCTTCTTGTTCCTGGTTTAGCTCCACGTTTCTGGGGTAAAAGAGCCTCCGTGGTTTTACCGCCGTTAACCCATTTGTGATAATAGCGACATAGTTCTTTCTTTGATATATGATGGGCTTCACATAGATCCTTTACGAATCTAAATGGACGGGGGTTAACTTTAGCTTTTGTTCGCTCGTATTCTTTTAATATTGGAATCCATCGCTTGACAACGATAATATCTGCGTATTTCACAGGCGACTCCTTTGGCGTTTGTAATAATATACCACATACCAAAAAAGTTACCTAATTACTGAGCATATACAGCTGTCCCTATTATGCTGTAAATATGTCCGTCGATTAAACATCTCAAATAGAGATTTGCAACACATCTTGTGATTTGTTCCGGGTTGATGTATAAAAACGGCATCGAATCTTAAACTAAGGGGACAAGCCGATGAAATATGCCTTCTTGCGAATTATCCTGATCTCAATT
>CAIJOT010000130.1 GCA_903822335.1 uncultured delta proteobacterium | reverse complement strand
GACAGATCACGAAGACCCCACACCTGTCCACATCTCACCGATGAGGCAATCAGTGAAGCCCTTGTACAGGCACGAATGAAACATCCCACCTGGGGGCCAAAGAAGCTCCTTGAGATTCTTGCTCCCCGTTACCCTGATCTGACGGTGTTGACAAAAAATAGTGGTGAATCACTATTGCTTGACTCCTTGCCTTAAAAAACACTCATTAGCCTCAGGTTTTTAGCAATAAAATCAGAGCTTTCGTATTGACAGTTATGTTCTTATCAGTTATACATAACACATGCTGAAAAGCAAATTCCTATTATAGCTATGCAAAAACTTATTCCCCTTCAGTTGATGATTTTTCTTATTCAGATAATTTGCCTTTTAGGCTTGGCGCGCTTGTTTGGTGAACTGGTGAAAAAATTTGATTTGCCAATTGTATTGGGAGAGCTCTTGGCAGGCGTCATCCTTGGTCCGACTGTGTTAGGCACGCTGGCGCCCGATTTTTTTGCATCGCTATTTCATCTGCCAATAGATGCCGGTCTCGCGCTGGATGGGCTTATGTCACTGTCAGTTATTTTTCTTCTATTTGTGGTTGGAATGGAGATTGAGCTTAATGAAATTGCCAAGCAAGGCACGGCTGTTGTATGGCTAAGCGCACTAGGTATTATTATCCCCTCACTTATCGGCACAGGGGTGGGCTGGTTTATCTATGGCATGTCAGGTGTTACCGTCTCTCTGCCACTTTTTGCTGCTTTTATGGGCTCGGCACTTTCCATTTCGGCATTGCCAGTCATTGCGCGTATTTTGCTCGATCTCAAATTACTTAAAACCCCTCTCGGTAATCTTACTATCGCTGTAGCCACCATTAATGATGCTGTCGGTTGGATGCTCTTTATTGTTGTGTTGAGCCTTTCCGGTTTAGCGCAGCAAAATGTCAGTATTGCCGTTTCTCTCACCTTTACGGTTGGGCTTGGGCTGCTGGTTGTTACGGTGCTGCCAAAAATAATGGATATGATTCTTGGTTTTGTGGCTCGCAAACTGAGCCCTGGCGGCATTATTGGTACGGCTGTTGTTATGATGCTTATTCTTGCAGTTGTTACTGAGTATGTAGGAATTCATGCGGTGTTTGGTGCGTTCGCTGCCGGTATTGGTGTTAGCCAATCCAAGTATTTTACTCATGATATAAAACGCAGCATCATCGAGTTTACTTCCGATATTCTTGCGCCGCTCTTTTTTGCAGCGGTTGGACTTAAAGTAAACTTTTTCGATAGTTTTGACTTTACTATGGTACTTATTATCCTCATAGCTGCCTATGTAAGCAAAATGTTGGCTGCATGGATAGGCGGCTATTTTGCACATCTTTCTCTCCGTGAATCAACGGCGGTCGGTCTTGGTATTGCGGCACGCGGTGGTATGGGGATTATTCTCGCAACTATTGCATTAGAGGCTAAATTTATTACGCCAAGTATTTTTACTGCACTAGTATTAATGGCCATAGTTACCAGTGTATCCGCTGGGTTTATCAAATCTATCATTGCGCCTGTTTCCGAAAAAAATGGTAGGGCGAAGGGGACATGTCCGTCCATGAGATTGTGAGATTCAATACACGGAACTCAAGGTCAAGGCCCGATTTTCGAGCGCCTCATGGGGGAAACATAGGGGTCACCCATTAGAGGGCACCTTGTCAATAGATAATATTCCCCCTCAACAAAAAACATTCATTTTTGCAGGGTAACATACGCCAACGCCGGTATATCCCTCCCTGACTCCTTCTCCGCGCCCGCTTTTTCTTGCATCTGTGGTTCACACATCATTACTGATCTGTTCCAGTCACCCATCGGGATTAAAGGTCTCTTATAGACCTCGTGTCTTAATGACCCAGAAAATCATCGGTTCCGTACCATGTCCAATTGAGTGTCACAGCACCTGTGGGTATGAGCCAACCCTTATTAGGGCTCATGGCATGGGCAGATCATGTTCGCCAGGAGTACATACCATGGCTCTCATTTTAGAGGCGGGAAAGCCTCCCAATCAGCCACTATGGGTTATTAACCAACCCCTTTCCTGGTTCTTCTTTCCCGCCGAACAATCTCTTCTCATCATACGTGATCTGATCCCTCATCACATAATATGATGCCCTGGCCAGTGTATGACTTATCGCCTTTATTGCTACTACTTTGTTCTTCTGTGACATTTATTATCGTTCCTTGCTCTTGCTGTAGCAGTGTTTAAATTATTTCTTGACATATTTGTGTGTAACCATGTTTAATATACTGAACGGTTAGTTATGAAAGAAAGATTAATAGATGTAAGCATCAAACTATTCTTGCGGAAGGGTTTTAACGGCACTTCCATTCAGGACATTACCGGTGGACTTAAGATAAGCAAAGGTGCTTTTTACTGGCACTTTAAGAGCAAAGATGAACTCCTGGAAACCATTATCGGAAAGTATGAGAAGGAATTCCTTGATAAAATGTTGGAGCATATAGGGATTCCTGATGGTGACTTTCAAAAAAACTTCAGAAAATACCACAGATACATCAGCGAATATGCCCGCGAAAACAGCGAATTATGTGTTCTCTTCACAACCCTTGCTGCAGAGATGGCTGGTAGTGAGACTGATGCAGAAAAGAGAATCAAAGAAGTTCATGTAAAGTACCTTCACTTCATTGAAAACCTTTTAGAATTGGGGAAAAAGGACCAATTATTCAGCAAAGAGCTTGATTTGAAACTTATTGCCCATATCATAGTTGCCATCCATAACGGTATACTGCTGCAATGGTATATGAATAAAAATACTATTGATGGTTCTTTGCTTGCAAAAACCTATAGAGACGTTATATTATATGGTATTATTCACAAGGGGATTAAAAACCGTGTCGTTTAAAAAGCACGGAATAAACAAAAAGGGGGTTATATTATGAAAAAATCAGTGGTTAGTCTTTTTATATTTCTATCCTTTTTCCTTTTCACCTTTTCGGCTTCTGCACAGCAATATATCACACTTGGCATTCCTACCTCATTAAAACTCATAGAGGGTCATGAAGGGCAAAAAGCTGCGCAGCTTGCCATTGAAGAGATTAATGCAAAAGGCGGGGTTAAGGTAGGGAATGAAAAAATGCTATTTAAACTTGAAGCCCTTGACATAAGGGATGGGGAGCCGGGTGTTCCGGTTTCAGAGGCATTACTCGGTATAGAAAAACTGATCCTTGACAAAAAAATATATGCCGCCGTTGTCGGGAATTTCAGGTCTGAGGCCCTCCTTGCAGCCATGGACATCTACTCGAAGTACAAGGTAATCAACATAGGAACAATTGCTATGACTCCAAAATTCCAGGAAAAAATCCTTTCTGACAAAGAGAAGTATAAATACTCTTTCAGGGGCGCCCTTGATTCCAAGTATGCTTCCGGATATGTGCAGAGCTCAATGAAGTTCCTTAATAAGGAGTTTGGCTACAATAAAGTCTATATAGCAACCCAGGACGTGCTCTGGGCAAACGCAATAGGTTCCCTCATGGAAAAGTGGTTTAAAGATAATGGATGGACTGTGGCAGCTTTCGACAAATACCCCGTGGGGGCAACTGACTTTTCTGCAGGGCTTATGAAAGCAAAATCTGCCGGTGTCCAGGTAATCATGGCCATATTTGATATGCCAACAAGCGGTATACTTGTAAAACAGTGGAAAAGCATGAAAGTTCCTGCCCTTTTAACAGGTTTTATCTCACCCCTTACAGGTTCAAAAGCATGGAAAACCTTTGGTCAGGATATTGAGGGTGTCCTGGAGTCAGTGTGGGAAATAGGGTATTTCCCGATAAAAGCCTACCCACCTTCTGTAAAATTCTCCGCGGCATATGTAAAGAGATGGAAAGAAGACATTCAATCCGGACATGGAGCAGCTCCTGCATATGATACAGTGTATATACTCGCAAATGCGATTGAGAAGGCAGGAACACTTGACTCTGAAAAAGTAGTAAAGGCAATCGAAGAAACGGATATGGCTGGTGTAGTCGGTAGGATCAAATTTGACAACGGCCACCAGTTGATATTCGGCGATGACCCGAAACAAACAGCCTGTGGTGGTGTTTTTCAGTGGCGGAAAGGGAAAATGTTGTTGGTGTGGCCTGAATCAATCGCAAGTGACAAAATTCAAAAACCTGCCTGGATGAAATAGAGTTATGTTCGTATATGGCCTCATAAACAGTGCTGTTCTTGCCCTTATGGCGCTTGGCTTTAACCTGACATTCGGTATCAGCGGGATAGCCAACTTTGCTTATGGGGCCATATACGTTGTTGCAGGTTTTATAACATGGGCTTTCATCAACCATTTAAACTTGCCTTATGCAGTCTCGGCAATTTTGACCATTATTATCATAGGTATCTTTGGAGCCCTGGTCTACAAATTCATTATAAAACGGATCAGGGGACTTGTCATATCTGAAGTCATTGCTACTTTTGGGATTTCTATAATATTACTTGAACTGCTGAGGTTTATCGGTCTCATTGGGTTCAAATACTCTTTACCTGTCTTTATAGATGGTTCTGTAGAGATTCTTGGCGTCTATGTTGACATTCAAAGGTTGTTTATCATCGGTTTGGGAATTCTTGTTATCATTTCACTTTATGTATTTACACATCACACCAAGACAGGGCTGGCATTCCGCGGGATTGCCCAGGAAGAACATACTTCGCTCTCCCTCGGTATAAATCCTGACCGGATAGCAAGCCTGAGCATGGGTATGGGTTCGGCACTCGGTGCTTTTGCTGCTATTGTGATACTCCCCCTTGGGACAATTACAGTAGACAGCGGGTATGATGTTTTGATTAATGCCTTATCTGTCTGCATTGTAGGGGGGCTTGGAAGCACATTCGGGGTGATTATTGCAAGCTTTATAATAGGCTATACCCAGACTATAACGGCAATGTATCTGGCTCCGCACTGGACGATGATTGTGAGTCTTTTTGCAATACTTGTAATTCTCGTTATCAAACCCTCAGGTCTACTCGGCCATCAAAAAGAATTAGAGGAGAGGGTATGAACGGATTTGCGATTTCGGATTTCGGATTGCGGATTTCAACTCATCTAAATCAATGATCATTATGTGGAATTCATATGAAGAATAGGGAAAATTATCGTAAAGAACGGATAGATAGGTGCATAAAGGCTCGTTCTGACGATATATATGCACTATCTTCATACAAAGAAATGTGGTATCTCATATTTCCGAGGGTTGTCCCTATTATAGGCATTGCCATACTCGCCTATTTTCTTCCCTTATACTGGAAAAAGGTTGTAATTACTACATGTATCTTTGCCATGCTCGCCGTTTCATGGGACTTTTTATCGAGCTGTGGATTACTATCGCTTGGCCAGGCGCTATTCTTCGGAATAGGCTCATATACCGCCGGTTGTCTTAACCACTACTTTCATTTTCCTATATATCTGACTATTCCTATCGCAACAATATGCGGTGGTTTCATATCGACTATTCTACTTCTCCCTGTTATCAGGCTGAGGGGCATCTATTTCGCAATGGTGACACTTATCCTGCCCCTTATGCTGGCAAGAGGAATAGAGGCAACACATGTATTCGGCGGTAATGAAGGTATAACGGGTTTGAGCCCCTTCCCCAACGTATGGGTAGAACTCACATTCATCATTGCAGGCATGTGGGCAGCATTATTTGCATTGAGGCGTTTTATCTCATCGGACTACGGTCTCATCTTTGTGAGCATAAGGGATAACGACAGGGCAACAATGGCATCCGGCATCAACATATACGCATTCAAGGCACAGGCACTTTTCATAGGGAGCAGCATCTGTGCCTTCTGCGGTGCATTCATGACGCATTTATATATGTTTACCGGCATCCCTGTCTTTACAATGGAATTCTCAATCCTTCCAATTGCTGCATCCGCCATCGGTGGTATCGGGACCCTTGCCGGTCCCCTCTTGGGTGCCTTCATCCTTGTTCCATTATCAGAAATATTAAGGGAATTCGGCTCATTAAGGGTTGTATTTTATGGACTGGTTCTTGTCGTCTGTGTTGTCGCACTTCCTGAAGGTATATTCCATTACCTCTCAAGAAAATATAACGAGATGGAAAGATGGGTAAGGTTAGAATAAATGGCCATTCTTGAGATAAAAGGTGTAACAAAAAGTTTTGGAGGGGTGAAGGCTGTAGAGGATGTCAGTGTAAATGTTGAGGAAAATACCCTCCTCGGTATCATAGGTCCCAATGGCTCAGGAAAAACAACTTTAGTGAATATAATAACAGGCTTCATCAAACCTGATAAGGGGAGTGTGTTTTTCAAAGGTAAGGAATTGATTGGCCTACCTCCATACACAATTACCAACTTAGGGATAGGAAGAGCTTTCCAGATGGTAAAACCTTTTTTCCACCTCCCGGCATTCAAGAACCTCATTGTCCCGCTTTCCTCCAAAAGGGTAAGATCCACATCAGGTGGGGGTTATGGCGATAAAGATGCAATTGCCCTCGATATTCTCGAAGAAGTAGGTTTTGAAAGGGATTCCTCTGTCCCTTATAAAACAGCAAGTGTGTTACCCCACGGGTATTTAAAAAGACTTGAACTTGCAAGACTCATATCGTTGAAAAGTGAAATATTCATCCTCGACGAACTCTTCTCGGGCCTTTCAATTGCAGAAGTAACAAGCATTTTACCCATTATCGAGAAAATCCTCTTTGAAGGAAATACGGTAATCATGATTGAGCACAGATTGAAAGAGCTCTTCAGGATTGCAAATAAAGTAATCGTATTCAATTTTGGCAGAATAATTAAAGAAGGAGCACCAAAAGAGATACTGGAAGATGAGGAAGTGAAAAAGGCATATCTCGGGGTGGAGGTATAGGAATGCAGATTTCCGATTTCCGAATGCGGAATGGGAATAGAAGCTGTAGGGCAGTACGTGAGGTCAGGGCATGCTGAAGGTCGATAAGCTTATGGTTTTTTACGAGAATGCACTTGCAATAAATGAACTCTCTATCCATATAAATGAAGGTGAAATTGTAGGCATTATAGGTTCCAATAGTGCCGGCAAGACAACCCTTATGAATACCATCTCCGGATTACTCCTCGACACGAAACTGAAGGAACAGAGGAAAGGCGGCGAAAGGATAACAATCTTCGGGAGCGTCTCTTTTATCGGCAATGACATTACAAATACATGGGCTGACGAGAGGGTGAAAATGGGTATCGTGCTTTCACGCGAAAGGCATCCCGTCTTTGTTGAAAGCGATGTTAAAGAGAATCTGAAGATAGCCTCCTATCTCTCCCCAAAAAACAAGTTTAAAGAAATGTTGTCTTTCGTGTATGATCTTTTCCCTGCCCTTGTCCCGTTAAGAAAAAGAAAAGCAGGCTTTTTAAGCGGTGGTGAGCAGCAGATGCTCGCCATTGGAATGTCGCTTATGGTTAAACCGAAATTGTTGTTGCTCGATGAGCCCCTTCTGGGGCTTGCCCCAACAATACAGGTGAAACTCATAGAATCCATTGTAAAGATTCGAAAAGAAACAAATGTGACAATTCTGATATGCGAGCAATTTGCAAGACCTGTTCTCCCTATTATCGATAGAGGATACGTTCTTGAAAACGGAATGCTTGCCCTCGAGGGTACGGGAAATGAGCTTTTCAACAACCCTGAAATAAAGGCTGCTTATTTTGGAGTGTAGTTTAAAATGAATGTATATCAGTCTTTCGCTGAGGTAGTAAACAAATATAAAGGGAGACCTGCGGTTATATACCTCGGGGAAGTGCTTAATTATGGAGATCTCTTTGCAGCGGTTGAGTGTTTTTCAACGGGACTCAAGTCTCTTGGAATAAAAGAACGGGAAAGAATAATCCTGTATATACCCAATACCCCTCAATGGGTCATTAGTTGGCTTTCCATCCAGAAGATTGGGGCAGTGGCAGTTCCCATAGCACCCATCTATACTTCCCGCGACCTGAGATATATCAGCGAAGACTCAGGCACAAGAACGGTTATCTGTGCAGATACGAATTTTGGTTATGCAAAAGAACTAAAAGAAGAAGGCGTCCTTGATAATATTATTGTTACCAGGATGGGGGATCTTTTGCCTCGTTATAAAAAGCTCATAGGAAAGGCCTTTGATAGAATACCCGAGGGCAAGATCGAAAAGGGTAAAGGTATTGTCGGGTTTACAGAGCTAATGAAAAAAAGAACCCCCATGGAGGGTTTTCCTGTCAATGAGCATGAACCACTTGAGATACTCTATACAGGAGGAACAACAAAGAATCCAAAGGGCGTCCCTATCAATCATGCCCTATTCCTTGAATCTGTGAGAGCCCAGATGGAGGAAAGCTATCCCATTGTCCCGCCACCGGAAAATATAACACTCCAGGGCGGTCCCCTTTTCCATATCCTTGGACAGGTTTTTGGGCTTGGTCCACTCTGTGTAACTGGCGACTGTGTTGTTGTTATGCCAAAAGTAAATATTGATGCATTCTTGTATTTCGTTAAAAATTATAGAATTAAGACATTTTTCGGGGTACCAGCCTTATACAGGATGATTCTCGAACATGATAGGGTTGATTACTATGACCTTTCTTCTCTTGTGTATTGCTTCAGCGGTGGCGACGTTCTCCCCCAGGAGATTACGAGGAGATGGAAGGAAAAATTTGCCAGAGAGATATTCGAAGGTTACGGTGCAACAGAGACATGCGGTGGTATTACCATGTCACCGGTTGTAGGAGAAAGACCTCCAGGGACCATTGGCAAGGTAATCTATACAAAAAAGGTAAGGATTCTCGATGAATTTACAGAGGAAGAAGTCCCTGAAGGTGAAGCAGGAGAGCTCATCGTTTCCTCAGAGCATATGGTTGATGCATACTGGAATAAAGAAGAAGAAACAAAAGAGTCTTACATAGAAAAAGATGGACTGCGATGGTATAAGACAGGAGATATTGTAAAAAGGGATAGCAACGGTTTCTACTTTTTTGTTGACAGAACCGCCGACACAATCAAACACAAAGGATACAGGGTATCTTCCTCAGAAATCGAAGCGGCGTTGCAGGATCACCCTGCTGTTTTTGCTGCATGTGCTATCGGGGTACCTGACGAAAAGGTCGGTGAAAGGATAAAGGCTTTTGTGGTATTAAAGCAGGATGTGAAGGGGGTGACAGGCTATAATCTGATACACTGGTGTAGAGACCACCTCGCATCTTATAAAGTTCCCCATTATATTGAATTCAGGGATATGCTTCCGAAATCAAAGGTTGGCAAGCTACTGAGGAGAGAACTCAGGCAGGAAGAACGAAAAAGATTCGAGGAGTATGAATAACGGGTCTTCATCTTTTCCAATACGCCCTTGACAAAGCAAAACAATATCGGTTATTTTATTGATAAGAAAGGGCCCATAGCTCAGTTGGAAGAGCCACCGGCTCATAACCGGTAGGCCCCTGGTTCGAGCCCAGGTGGGCCCAATAAAAATATATATATGG
>CAIJOT010000129.1 GCA_903822335.1 uncultured delta proteobacterium | reverse complement strand
CTGCTCCAGATCCCGAACTGGCATGAATTCATCATTGCCTTTTATGCGCTGCAGAAAGTCGGAGCTATAACTGTCCTGCTCATCGCCCGCCACGGCCTCACAGAAATCAATCACGTATGCAGTCTGACCCATCCCGTAGCATGGATCGGCCCGGACCGCTACAAGAACACTGAGTATCTGCCTATGATAAAACGCGTAATGGAGGATAACAGAGAACTAAAACACATAATATCAGTGAGAGCACCAGAAAATAAAGCTTTTATCCCTTTGGAGAAGCTGATGAATACTGGCGAGCTGACCGCCGCCAGTCTTGAGGCCCTTGCAGCTAAGCGTCCGGATCCCATGGAAGTATCGATGATACTCCTTACGGGCGGCACAACAGGCTTACCTAAAGCCGTTCCTCGGACCCATAACGACTACATTGCGAGCGTAGAGTACCATTCGAAGGCCTGGGAGATAACGAGCGATGATGTTGTGTTGACTGTTGCCCCGGTGAGTCACGCTCAGGGCATGCACAACGGCGTGGGCGGCGCCTTTTTCAACTATGCGAAATATGTGCTCACCGATTCCACAGACGCTGGAGACATTTGCAGGGTCATAAAACGGGAAAAAGTCACGGCATTCCCTACGGTACCAGCCCTTGTCCAGAGGATTGTCAGTCTCGAGAACCTGAAAGAATACGATCTCAGCTCACTGAAAAAGATATACGCGGGCGGTGCACCCAGCACCCCGGAATTGGTCAGGAGTGTTTACGAAAAGCTGGGCTGCAAGTTCGTGAATGCCTTCGGCTCTGCCGAGGGATTAGGCGCCATGACCCGTCTCGACGCAGATTTGGAAACGATTTGCACTACTGTAGGTGAGAAAGACTGCCCTTATACACAGTTCAAAATTTTAGATCAATACGAACAGGAAGCACTGCCCAATCATGAGGGAGAGCTTGCCACGAAAGGTCCTAACATTTTTACCGGTTACTTCAAATCAGCAGAGGAAAACAAGAAAACGTTCACGAAGGACGGTTTCTTTAAGACAGGGGACCTGGCAAAAATCGATGAGTCCGGCACGGTCACGATCACCGGCAGAATCAAAGAGACGATCCTCCGGGGCGGAGAGACGATCAGCGCGGTAGGCATCGAGCGGTTGATCAGTCCCCATCCCGGCGTTGCAGATGTGGCGGTCATAGGCATGCCGGATAAAGCTTTGGGTGAGCGTATATGTGCTTACATCCAGCTCAAAGACGGGGTGACTCTGTCCTTTGAGGAACTGATTGCCTATCTGAGAAATATCGGGGCCTCTGTACTCCAACTGCCGGAGCGGGTTGAATTCATCGATAGTATACCCCTCACCAAGGTCGGTAAGGCAGACAAAAAAGCCTTGAAGGAGGACATCCAAGGGAAGCTGGGTATGTGATACCAAAGAGCAAACAAAGGTTAAGGCTGTATAACCTGTCCCATAAAAATAGTACAACCTGAGAATATAAGTTTTGGCTTAATGCGTTTTTTCGGGGTCTAAAATAGCCTCTCAATGCTATACTGTTAAGCCTTATTCACATTATGAAACTTTACTGTTGATCATTCGTGTATTATCTGCTGTTATTTTCAGTCAGGACATGGTAAACGTAAAATACAGGGTGCAATGGAAAAACTTCTTATTGTAAACGTTCCTGTGGCGAATTTAAGGCGTAAGCCTGTTGATGCAACATTAGAATATGTCCACGATGACTTACAGGAAACACAGGTCCTGTTCAACGAGGTGCTCCTTTATAAAGACGAAAATAAGGACTGGTATCATGTGGAAGCAATAGAGCAGCAGGAATTTACACACAGCAACATCTGGCAGGGTTACCCGGGATGGGTAAGGAAAAAGAGTGTAAAGGTTATCGATAAATATCCAGAATACGATACCGTGGTTGTGAAAAATAAAATTGCCAGGATACTCCATTCTCCATCAGAAACAGCAGAGGTTTTGTTAACCCTGTCAATCGGGACAAGGCTCTGGATTAAGGGAAAAGAAGCATCCAATGAGGAGTATTATCAGGTTGAGCTTATTAATAGAAAATATGGCTGGGTAAAGAAAGAAGATGTAAACATAATGAACAAAAAGGTAAGTGAAAATCAGATAAGGGAGAAGATTGTCAATACAGGAAAACTTTTTTTAGGTGTTCCCTATTTGTGGGGTGGTAGAAGCATGTATATACCTGAGTTACAGTTCAGCGTTCACCCGAAACTTCAAAGCATGGCAACAGGGGTTGATTGTTCCGGACTTACAAACCTTGTCTTTCGTGTGAATAACATTGATATACCGAGGGATGCACATGAACAATGGATGAAAAGTGAACACATCACGTCCGAAGAGTTGAAAACAGGTGACCTCCTCTTCGCATCAACAGAGGGAAACATCCATTCCATCAACCACGTGATGCTCTATATGGGTGATGAACGGTTTATCGAGGTCTCAGAAACAGGCAGTTTCGTGAGGCTCAACACGCTCAAAAAAAAGTTTGGTATTGGCATATCAAAACTCGCTCAACACCATTTCCTTGTGGATAACAAGAAGATATATTGTGGCAGGGTAATTGGTACCGGTTTTTGACGGCCTGTTGCCCAAACCCATCCATAGCTGTATTTGGTCTGGAAGGTGTTCCCGAAGGGAGCATTGCGTAAGCTCCGGGGAACCATCTTGAGTGCCTCAAGCGTTCTTTCGCATATGCGGGAGATGAATGTGCGAATGCATCTCTGCCTGAGCCCCAGGGG
>CAIJOT010000128.1 GCA_903822335.1 uncultured delta proteobacterium | reverse complement strand
GGGTGCAATTTCGATAATGACCACCTCATAATTACGCCCCTCGTTGAAAGCCTCAACTGCAATCCAGGTTTCCTTTCCTCCTTTGGTCACTTTGAATGTACCCCGACGACCATCATCTAAAAGAACCGCCCCTCCGATATTTTTTATCGCATTGCCGTAATTACGGCGGATCTGCAAGTAGCTGGGTTGTGGGGATCCCTCTCGCACATAATATTCGATCTTGGTCCTATCCCCTTCCAGAGTTTGACTGCCCTCTTTTAGAAGAAATTCGAAGGAATTGAAATTTTTCTCACAAGAGCTAATATAATAATTATTCATTCTCGAAATCAGAGGATGATCCTTACATCCTTTAGCGTCCTTCTCCTGGCTGGAGGCAACCCCAACAGTCAGAAGGGACAGAAACACAATGCTTACCAAGATACAAGTGATTCTTTTCATGATCATTCTCCCTTTTGCTTTATTTCCGGAAGCAGGTTGAGAAACAATCTTGCCCTCCGGTCTTTGACAACTGGATATTCAGATGGGAAATTCCCCACCAGGTGAAACATCCATTGTCTCTTACCATTGCGGTAATCTCAGGTCAAGGAAATTCTGAAGGGAAGAAACGAGGAAGTGAGGAGAATTGAGTTTTAGTTGGCAAATAGACTTACTAAGTGGTTCCGCATCAAAAAGGCTTCAATATGGATGCAAACCAAAACACCGGATTCGTTCTGTTCGTTACCACTTGAAGTATCGCAGGTAGGCAAGATTTTCAAGAATCAGGACTTCAGGAAGGATTCAATGGTGTGAGTTACCTGCAACTCCTCACAGCCGGTAAAACCCAGGTGCTTCGACGTCGTCAGAGATGTATCTGACTTCCTTAATTTTCCTATCTGATTGCCCCGCGGGTCCATACCCCGAAACTTGCTTCGAGATGGTTCCCCGCAACTTACTGCGGGGTGATTCATTTCATGTTGTTGTCTCGCCTTTGATACCCCGTGGCTTGCCGCGGGGTAGTTCATTTCCCCGCCTACCAACCAATTTTCCCACAATCATGATCAGATTTCAAGTGGAAAACCGTCGGCCGGGCAAACGAATGCCGCTCGAAATCTTTACAGTTTAGATAGACCTACTGACTGCGGACTTCAGGAAGTACCACTCAACTTTGTAAAAACATGCCCTCACCAGAGTCAATTCAACGGCTTCTCCTACCAATCGTGAGGATTTGGTTTCTGAAGCGCCGTTGATTTCTAGTTGAAAGCCTGTAAGAAAAAAGTTGACAGGCCACAGCTTGCCCGAGGGCTTGCTCAACGTTTGGTTATGGCCATTTTGGGCCAGCTGCCTGCTATAAGACAGGTTCAATGAATTTTTAACACTTATGAACCATTGAGCTTGTATAGTTTGATAGCATTTTCGCGAAGTACTTTCCGGGCTATCCCCACAGCTTGCTGGCGCGTGATTTCGCCATCGTTCATCATTCCTGTCAGCGCCAGCGCCAGCGCCTGCCGTGAGCTATCGGTCCTCAGCCATGCGAATTCCTCCCAATTCAAAAGCATATAACCGACCTCGAAAGCATCGGTGCCGAACATCACCTTTTGGGGTTGTATCTCCAGCCAGCTACGGATTACCTCGCTGAGCTCACGAGGATAAATCAGAAAGGCTATGGCTGAGAAATCAGCGTACACGTTTGGTTTGAGCAGCATGGCTGCGGTCTGCTTCGCAAATGGCCATCCGCCATGAATGATGACAAACGTGGTGTCCCGGAGTGTTGGGTCGTTGAAGACCTGTTCCAGCAGTAGGGGGTTAGCGCCGTCCACGTTGAAATAACGGCCGATGCCGAAACCCGTATGGATATGGACGACTAAACCGATGCGGCCGGCCTCGCGGGCAATATAGCGGAAAAGGTAATCCTGCAGAGCTTTATACTCATCTGCCGGAGGCTTTCCACCGTTGACGTAGCGGGCATATACTTTCCTTACTTTTTCCACTGGCGGATTGGTAAAGTCGAGCGGGCGGAGGTAAGCCGTTAAAAACTTCACGGCAATAGCGCCATCACATTTATGTTTCTCCAACACGGGGGTGACGACCTTAGTTAAATATTTGTCCAGTGTCAGCGGCAGCCTGGCAACATGCACATCCTTTAGAGATTGCTTCAGCACCCGCTCTATGCTGGTGTAGTAGCCATTGTGGTCAGGATTTTCCTTCTGCGCGCGTTCGTTATCAAGCGGGAACATCAGCATATCGGCGTAACTGACCCACTGGAAACGCGGCGCCGTTAATCCGCGTCCCATAGTCCTCCGGTTGGCAAGCATCGTATCTACGCCAATCTTATCCAGTACCCAGGCAGGGTAGTTGTCTCCCTGTTCACGCATCACGTGCTTCTTGGCTTCGATCAGCTCTATTGCCTGTTCCTTATTGATGGTGTTATGGGCATAGCCCCAGAGAGCCCGCCAAATGTTGATCAATTCAGGGCTGGCTGGGCTCAACCGATACGGAATGAGGGCCTTTTCACTTTCTGATTCTCCTGTGCTCCCAAGACATAACTCGTCCCATCCGGTATCTTTTTCATTCTCATTAACTGCCACCAACGGATGAGCATGATTATCAATAACTTTGATCTTGTATATTTCTGCTGCTAATACGGGATCAGCCGTTGCCTGCGCAATCACTTGATAGGGAAAAACGATGCTAATAAGAAAATAAAATGACAAAGCCATAATAGTTTTTTTCATATTTCCAGTACCTCTTTCACATCTTTCAATTACGCAGCATAAAAACGTTATTCGCAGCCATGTTTTCGTTTATTTTACCTGTTTCACCTGATACTACAGGTCAATGGTGGTTTTCGCCGTATACCGCCTGGTTTCCTATTCATACCACAGTATGCCAATCGTTATTGATTGTAATCTTACATACTTTACAAAATCCGCCAATCGACGACTTACAGGAAGCCGCCAATATTTTATCAACCGAAGAAAAGACCTGATCAGCCATTGCATGTTTCAAGTGACTATCAATAAATCCATCCGACGATTCGGGTTACTGCTTTGAGAGATGCTCCATCCATCAGGGATGCCCAATCCGTTTGTGAAGAACTGATAGGAATTTGCTTTTCAGCATACGATAAGAGTAACACAAGAAAAACAAACTATCAATACGAACGTGCTGATTTTATTGTTAATAACCCGAGGCTAACGAGTGCTTTTAAGGCAAGAAGTCAAGCAATAGTGGTTTACCACTTAGAGAATTATTGAATGCCATTTGCTATACGTACCAAAATTTATTGACCCCTTGTACGGAAGGATCATTATCTATGACGCTGAAGATTGCCAAGAGCATCTATTGCTTCTTTATGAAAAACTCTCTTGCATTCAACTATATTTAATTCCTCCCTTCAACAAAACATGTTTTACGACTCAGCATTGCAAACATAACACGAATAAGTTTATGAGCGGTAGCGAGGACTGCCTTTTTGTATGGCAGCCCTTTCTCTCTCCTTTTGTAGAAATAGGTCCTGAAGACATCATTGTTGATAATAACCTTCGTTGCCATGAGCCAGATCACTCTCCTCAGATGTCGGTTCCCCCGTTTACTGATTCTACTCTTTCCCTCGTATTTACCCGATTGATAGGTTGAAGGATCAAGACCGGATGCAGCGATCAGTTTCTTGTCGTTCTTATACATATCCACCTCTGTCCCCATCTCGATCAGGAAGTTCACAGCGGTATTCTCTCCTATCCCTCATGGAGCAGAGGATCTCCATATCTTGCTTCATCCTTTCGTTTAAGAAACTCATGAGCAGTTCTGTGGTCTCCTTCATCTGTTCCTGCACATGGATAAGCAGTGAGGCTTCCTGTTTCAGGACAAGCTCTTTTGCCCGGCTTACTATACCGACGGATGATGCTGCCGCTGCCATGAGTGCCTTAACAGAGGTTGCGGACTTTCTGCCTCGGGACCGGGTGATAAAAATATCAGCAACAGCAGTATAGTTGGCCTCCCGTAGGGCATAGGCAGAAGGATACTTTAGCCAACAGACGAAGGGTCGATTTTGTAAAGACTCCGGTTATGTGCTCAAGCTCCGGGAAGGTAACAGAGAGGATTCTCTTCATGTTGTCCTTCAGTGAGGTCACCTGATCGGTGAGCCCTTCTCTTCTCCTGGCAAGGTCTTTGAGTTCCGTTGTTAAGTAAGAAGGAGTCTGTGCGGAGATAGTCTCCTTCTCACGCATTAAAAACTGGGCGATAGTACAGGCTCTTTCTGTCGGTCTTTGTTTTCCTCAAGGAACGCTTTGCGAAGTTAGCAATGAGAAGCGGATTGATAATGACAACCCTATAGTCTTGTGCGGTAAGATAAGAAAAAAGAGCGATATGGTAAGAGGCGGTGGATTCCATACCCAGGAGGAAAGATGCCTTGTCCGTTGGCAACTGGACGATGAACTTCTCAAATCCTCCCCGGTCCATGGAACACGTGAGAGAGAACACCTTTTCTCCTTGTTCTTCTATACAACAGGCATCAAACTTCTCTTTCGATACATCTACTCCGATAAAAAAATTCATAACAGACACCTCCCATGGTAGTATAAGAAAAACAGGGATTGCCTCTGGCTAATCCTCCATAGTGACAAGGGCTCATTTGGCCCAATCAACTTATCATGGCTCCAAGAGGCAGGGGACAGACTGCAAATAAGGGTTCGGTGACCCAGGAAGAAATAAGTCCCCCTGCCTTTCTTGGGGCAAATCTTACCTTCTTCTATGATAGTTATACAGGAATTAATGGTAGGAGGAAGGAATCGATGGACACGAGATAAAATGAGTTATGAGCATTTGTATTTGTAACACAATAGCTGATTTCATACCTTCTGAGGATTTACAGACCGAAGTACGCTGACCTTACATCCGGGTTGTCGGTGAGTTCCTTTGAAGTCCCCTCCAGGACTGCACCTCCATTTTCAAGTACATACCCGTAATGAACGATAGGCAGGATCGGGCGGGAATACTGTTCGGAGATCAATATGGTAATCCCCGTTTGTCTGTTAATATCACGGACTGTCTTGACGAGCATTTTCTCCATTAAAGGGCTTAAACCCAACAGGGGCTCATCCAGCAAAAGCAGTTTCGGCTGTGCCATTAATGCCCTTCCAATGGCAAGCATTTGCTGCTCTCCTCCGCTTAAGAACCCTCCCTCCCTCTTCTTCAGGTCTTTCAGGGCTGGAAAGATGGTAAATACGTACTCAAGGGTCTTTTTTGCCTGGGATCTTGTCGCCAGAATGCCACCTATCTTAAGATTCTCCAATACACTGCTTTCTGCAAAAATTCTCCGTCTTTCAGGACAGAGAATAATGCCTTTTTTCGCCCTGTCGCTCGCCTTCATCTGGATGATATCTATCCCTTCAAAGGTGATACTGCCAAGTATGGTGATTCTCTCCCCGCCTTTCATTTCCTGCTTCTTTTTTTGATCCAGTATAATGCCCGAGATCGTACGCATGAGCGTGGACTTGCCTGCACTATTGGCGCCAAAAACCCCAGTTATTTCCCCCTGGCGACAGGTCATACTGATATTATTAATTGCGATGGCGTTTTCGTAAAATACCATGAGACTCTTGATTTCTAACACGCTTCTGCCTCCTCTAACTCATCTACCTCCGTCCCAAGATAGGCTTCCC
>CAIJOT010000127.1 GCA_903822335.1 uncultured delta proteobacterium | reverse complement strand
CTCTTCCCCTACATGCTCCCTTTTACATATGAACCTTTTCAAATACCTTACCTTCTCATCAGGAAAATATTCCAGGTTTTTAATTGCTTTTCTTGCCGCATATTTTGCTTTATTAGAAGGGCCCAACAGATTTGCGCTATTCGTGAAATCCATTATCTGCCTCAAGGATAGTCCTTTATTTTCAGCATAATCATATAAACTCGGTGAATGGTTATCAGTGAATGGTGAATGGTTTTTAATACCTTCTTCTCCTTTCAAAAGTCTCCATATAAATAAAGAAAATAGAGGAATTTGTAAAGTAATTATTTTGTATAAATAGAACGAAACATTGTTGAAATATACACTCCATTGAGTAGCAGATGAAAATATTGTATAGTTAGATGGTTTCTATGAAAAAGATAGTCATTGGTACTGCAGGACATATAGACCACGGTAAAACTACCCTTATAAAAGCCCTCACGGGTATCGACTGCGATAGACTAAAGGAAGAGAAAGTACGGGGCATCACCACAGAACTTGGTTTTGCCCATTACAAGTTTGGTGATGATTTGCTTGTAGGTATCGTTGATGTCCCTGGCCATGAAAAGTTTGTTCGCCATATGGTAGCTGGTGCATGGGGCATAGATATGGCGCTCTTTGTTGTTGCTGCCGATGAAGGTGTAATGCCACAAACAAAAGAGCATATGGACATATGTGAAATACTTGGGCTCAAAAAAGGTATTATCGCCATAACAAAAATCGACCTTGTTGATGAGGAAATGGTGGAACTCGTACATGAAGATATAAAGGATTTCCTGAAAGGGAGATCCCTTGAGGGGGCGCCTGTTATACCTGTCTCATCAACGACAGGTAAGAATATTGAGCTCCTTAAGGAATCAATAAGAAATGCTGCGAAAAACGTGGAAGTAAGGTCAAAAGAAGGTATATTCAGACTTCCGGTAGACAGGGTCTTCACCTTAAAAGGACTTGGCACGATTATTACTGGCACATGTATCTCAGGTTACATTAAAATTGGCGAAGAAATTGAGATATACCCTTTGCATAAAAAAGCAAAAGTGAGAAACATCCAGGCCTATCATGAGGATGCGGAAGAAGCCATTGCAGGTCAGAGGGTTGCCTTAAATCTCCAGGGCATAGAAAAAAATGAGATTGAAAGAGGGACAATCATTGGAAAACCTGATACGTTAATGCTCTCCAACAGATTAGATGCAACATTAAGATACCTGAAACTGCCTTTTAAGCCTATTAAAAATGACAGCATTTTGAGATTCCATATCGCTGCCACACAAGAAGAGGCACGAATAGTGCTGCTTAACAGGGACGTAATAGAACCAGGCGAAGAATTATTTGCACAATTTGTATTCGCAAACCCTATTGTAGCTTTGCCAGGCGACCGATACATCTTAAGAGGCTCGTATGCGATACAAACTATCGGAGGTGGAGAAATCCTCGATATTATGCCAGGAAAACATAAAAGGAATGCAGTCTATATTGATTCAAAATACAAACTTCTCACGGAAGGGAATTTCACGGATAAGGCCGAATACCATATTGTGAAAGGTGGATACGAGGGCACCAAGCGAGAGATACTTTCCATACTTTTGGGTAAGGATGAAGCGCATGTGAGCAGTCTCATAGAAAATCTTGTACAGCATAACAAGGCAATTTTAATTGGAAAAACTGTCATTCACATGGATAAATTTATCGATTACAAAAAAACACTTGAAAAATTGCTCGATGACTTCCACACAAAAAATCCTCAAAAAATAGGCATCTCAAAGGAAGAACTGCGAACAAGGCTACCAAAAGTGGAATCTCAGGTATTTCAAGCAGCCCTTGAGGAATGTATAGCGGAAGGAAATATAGAAGTAGAAAAGGATAAAGTCAGGATACGGGACGCTGGTGGTAAAGTGGATAAGGAGAGAGAGCATTTTGTAGAAGACATGATAAAAAAATTACATGGATATGGTTTGATGCCTCCACATGTAAAAGAGCTGGCAATAGAGTTACACAAGGCTGAGAATTATGTGCGGGATAGCATGGAAAGACTTGTATATGAAGGTAAGGTAATAAAGGTGAAAGGGGATATGTACTTTCACAGGAACATAATAGAGGACTTCAAGGAAAAGGTTCTCACTTACCTCAGGGCAAACAAAGAAATGACGCCTTCAGATTTTAAATCCACACTCAACCTGTCAAGAAAATACATGATACCCCTTCTTGAGTATCTCGATGAGATAAAACTGACTATCAGAACAGGGGATAAGAGAATCTTAAGAAGTTAGAATGTTAAGGTGTTGCGAGTTACGAGTTCTTGGTTCAAACCCGTAACCAGAAACCCATAATGTATTTTAATTCTATTTCACTGCTATCACACTATCGGCTATCCAGCCTTCCCTATCTTGATAAAGAACGATTTTATACCACTTTAGCTGTTTCCGGTCCATCCTTTCATCCATTATCTTTATTGATTCTCCTTTAAACAATAAAGCAATCCTCGGAGCATTTATATCAGGAGCAGTTCTAATATTCGCTGCATTTTTAATCACAACAGCCATTTTTGATGGTAAGGGTGGGGCTGCCTCAGCCTTCGGTAATGTTTCTACCTTCTCACCCACTGTTTCCTTCTGGGCCCGTGGCTCAGCAACAGGTGTTTTAACTTCCTGTTTTAGGGGTTCCTGTTCCTGCACCTTCTTTTCCTGTTGGAGCTTTACTATCTCTTTATTAGCCATCACAGGCTGACTGTCTTTTTTCCCTGCAAAAATAAAATGGTAACCCATTGCCCCTACAAGAATGAAGAAAATGATTGCCAAAACAACATAGGCTGGCTTTGTGTATGCTGTTATTCTCTGTTCAACACTTACACCCTTTAGGGAATCTACCCCATATTCAACATGCTTTTTGCCTTTATCTCTACCCCTATCAACCACAGCGAAACTACTTAAGGAGGGTTCTTTATCCTTTTTCTTTTCCTCAGTGAGATAGGGAAGAGTATCTCCTTTTCCAGCCATGGCATTGATGGCTTTTGAGACTTCTTTAAATGTGATTCTGTTTGCACGGTTCGTATAACCGATTAGCAATGAAAGGTCTGAAAGCCCTATGATTGTCCTTGGCGAGCCCATGGAGTATCTGTGTATAATCTCCAAGGCATCTTCGGCAAAAATTTCCCGCTCCTCAGCAAGTCCGGCCTTTTTGAGTCTATACCTTACAATCTCCTTTGTGTCTTCAAGCCTTAAGGGGATTAAATAATATCTCACGGGTAGCCTCTGCCAGAATTCCGGCATGCCCTTAATCGTATTCCATAATGCCCTTTGTCCTGAAAGGATAAAGGTATGGAGATACTCACTGTTATGGGTAAGATTGATGAGCATCCGCAGCTCCTGTAATACATCGTGGGCACCACACAACATCTGGCCTTCGTCAACAATGATTATATGCTTGCCTCCACGCTCTTTTGCAGCAATCAGGGTATCCTTCAGCACCATCAGGTTTTTTAATTTATCATCTGAGGGTTCAGCACCCGTTATACATCCCGTTATCTGTGCAATCATCTGGGAAGCACTCAATGTAGGATGGTCAATGAAGGCATATTTGAAGGCATCACCATATTGTTCTTTCATGTCATCTATAAGCTTCAAGAGGATGGTCGTTTTCCCAAGCCCTGCATCCTCTGATACAACAAGAACACCCCCTTTGTTTGTATTGATTGCGTACCTTAGCCTTTCAAAACACTCATAATATTGGCCTGTTACACACATCATTTTACTGTCAGGCGCTAAAAGGAACGGATGTTGTTGTAATCCCCAGTACTTGATATATTCTTCAATCATGGCCTGCAATTCCTGTCAGGCGTATAGCCGATTTTAATCGCATCAATTCTGCTTCTGAAAATAATTCTATTTTTTTCAGGAATCTTGCTTGCAAACTTACAGGAAGGTCTGTGAAGTGTATATGTCCTTTTATTGCCGATATAATACGACTCTGTATCTTTCTTTTTTTCCTGCCATAATCCTTTTTCCTCATCCATGGCTTTTTGCTGATAACTCAGCAGCATATCTTTATATTTTATATTGGGAGGTTTGATCATTACCTTCGCATAACCATGTTTAACGAGCTCTCCGTTTACAAATAGATTTTTTACAAATACGTAAGCAAGCAGCCTCCCGTAATTGTCCTTTTTTTCAACATCAAATTCAAGTCTTACCTTCTTTAAAAAAACGAGTCTTTTATTATATCTTGCCGCTTCCCTCGCATAAAACTCAGCCCTGCCTTCTTTTTTGAACAACTCTGGTGTATCTACCCCCAGATATCGAACGATTTCACCTGTTTCAAGCTGGATCGTATCACCATCAATAATTTTACTCACCACATACTCTTTTCCATATAAAACATTTATAGAAAATAGTGTGAGAGTGAGGGACAATAAAATAATGGCTTTCTTCATAGGGAAAGATTTTACAACATTTTTGTGTGATGTGAAACAACTAAATGTCTTATGGGTTTACAGATTTCCTTGCCTCTACAAGACAATCCATCCTCTCGCCTGTTCTTAGCAATTTCACATCCACGAAACCTGCTTTTATCAGTGCATCTCCGACTTCACGAAAGGTATACGTATCCCCGCCTCGAGTATTGATAAGCATGTTCAAAGCAAATAGGGTCCCTGCAGGTGGTTTTGTTCGGTATTCATCCATGATGTGGTCCCTGATGAGTATCACTCCTCCTGGTTCGAGTGCCCTGTAGACCTTCAAAAAAAGTTCAACATTTTCTTTTATGCTGTTCTGATGGATAATTGCGGAAAGAACAGCAAGATCACAACCTTCGGGAAGTTCATCCTTATAAAAGTCACCGGCCACACACTTTACCCTGTCATAAAGCCCTTCTGCTTTGAGCCTCTTTCTGGCTGTCGGTATTACATTTTTCAAATCAAAAAGCATCGCCTTCATATTTGGGTTCTTCCTGAGAAATGCGATGGTATAGGTACCGGAAGCCCCTCCAATGTCCAGCATTCGTTTGAAGCGGCTTACGTCATAGGCATCAGCAATCTCAAAAGACAGGCTGCGGCCAATTATATGCATGGCTTCGATAAAGGATTCCCTGCTCGTTTCATCTATTTCCTTGTATTTTCGTCTTCGCCTGCTCCCCTTTTTCACCGTCTCGGTGAGGTGACTCCAGCCATCCCAGAGGCGGTTAAGATGGTGCACCATGTGTAAAACCGTTTCCGGGTGTCGAGAGGAAAGAAATGCCCCCTTCTCTGTTGTATGGTATTGATTGTTCTGCTTTTCAAGAAGACCAAGGGAGACAAGGCAATCAAGGATTCTTGTGGTAGCCCTCAGGTCAAATTGTAAAGTATCTGTAAGTTCCTTTGCGGTGGAAGGTTTTTCGTCTATTTTTGTAAATAAATCCAGTTCAGCTCCTGTGAGGATCACCCTGCTTTTCATGAAACTAAAACCATCAGCAATGATTGAATCATGCGGTCTCATAATCTGGCTCCTTATATTTTTTTAAAGGATAGAAAGAGTTTAGATAGTATGTCAATAAGAACATTCTTTTAAAAATTCCTTGCCGCCTCTAAATGATTGATTGTTATATAGAATCTGATAGAATATGCTCATAAATATGACACAGAAAACATCTGAATCTGGCAACCAGGTAGCCCTGAAGTTTGTTATCAGGGCGTTCCGTCACAGGAATTACCAACTGTTTTTTGGTGGACAGGGTCTATCCCTTATTGGAACATGGATGCAACAGATTGCAATGGGCTGGTTGGTCTACCGCCTCACCAACTCTCCTTTCATGCTTGGCATTATCGGTTTTTCAGGTCAAGTTCCAACATTCCTTTTCGCATCATTTGCAGGGATCTTTGCTGACAGGTATAACCGTCGTCACCTTTTGTTTGTCACACAAGCACTCTCAATGGTACAGGCTATTCTATTGGCATATCTTACACTTACCGGCACTGTAGAGGTTTGGCACCTGATCGTTCTGAGTGTTTTTCTCGGTCTTGTGAATGCCTTTGATATTCCTACCCGACAATCTTTCGTAATAGATATTATAGAAAATAGGAAAGATTTAGGAAATGCTATCGCACTGAATTCATTTATATTTAATGGTGCGAGAATGGTGGGACCATCAATTGCGGGCTTTCTGATTAATATTGTAGGAGAAGGAATTTGTTTTTTGATCAATGCGATAAGTTTTTTTGCCATAATTGTTGCCCTGTGGGCAATGAAAATTCCAAAAAGAAAAAATAAAATTGAATCCTCCAATATTTTCAAAGAGTTAAAAGAGGGATATAATTATGCTTTTAGATTCGCACCTATCAGGTATATCCTTCTCCTCTTAGCATTAATAAGTTTCATGGGTATGCCCTACCTTGTACTTATGCCTATTTTTGCAAGGGATATTCTTCATGGCGGGCCTCACACCCTTGGACTCCTTATGGGTGCATCAGGTATAGGCGCTCTTATCGGCGCACTCTATCTTGCTTCCAGAAAAACTGTTCTTGGTCTGGGGAAACATATTGTCATTGCTTCGAGCGCCTTTGGCCTGGGACTCACTGTTTTTTCTCTATCCCATTATATGCTCCTTTCTTTATCAATGATGTTTCTCACCGGTTTTGGCATGATAGTACAAGCAGCCTCAAGTAACACAATCTTACAGACTATTGTGGAGGAGGATAAGCGTGGCCGCATAATGAGCCTCTTTGCCATGTCATTTATGGGCATGGCCCCTTTTGGAAGCCTGATGGCAGGCAGCCTGGCAAGTCATATTGGAGCCCCTCATACCCTCATCATAAGTGGTATCTGTTGTATTGCAGGTTCTCTTCTCTTCCTTACTAAACTTCCACATATACGGAAAAAGATTCGACCCATCTATGCACAGATGGGTATCATTAGAGAAATGCCGACAGAACTCCAATAACTGTATCTGGTCTCGGACTTGAAAAAAAAAGGGGGGGGGTAGATAACAGGCGTGAGGTCTTGGGGTTGAATCTTTACGGGCTGTTGCTCAAATCCTTTTTCGTCAAAGCCTACCCCATTCGATCCGAAAGGTATTCTCTCTGTTCGCTGGTGCTCCATCTCCGACCCTTCTAAGAGTCCCTCTGCACTTGAATGTGAGACCCACCCTCCCAGCCCCTGGGGCTCAGGCAGAGATGCATTCACACATTCATCTCCCGCATATACGGGAGAACGCTTGAGGCACTCAAGATGGTTCCCAGGAGCTTACGCAATGCTCCCTTCGGGAACACCTTCCAGACCAAATACAGCTATTGTCACCAAATACAGCTATGGATGGGTTTGGGCAACAGCCCATAAAGATATGACCCTATATTCCTCTATCCCCCTGTTCGGAATGGGCCAAGTTTGTTGGGGCGGCCTGAATGAAAACTAAGACGTGTCTGAGCTTGTTGGGTTTTGTCCTCGTCATTCTTGGGTTCACTGCGGCGGTATCGTCCCAGGAAGAGGTGATCACCTCTTCGAAGGTCGGGGAATGCTCGCTCACGGTTGAAGCAAACGTCCGATGGTATACGCTCCGGTTGCGTGCGCACCATCCTGAGGGAAGGAACTGTCTCATTGACAGAGATTCAATGCTGTCGGCTCTGAGCGAGGCATTTTCAGAGACCGGATTATTGAAGTTTGAAGGGGTTTTCACTTCGTTATCCATCGGCAGGCTCATAGACTACCCATGGCTCTCTCAATATCTGGCTATTACCGCACACAAGGATAGGAAATGGAACGCAAAGAGAGGTAAACCCGTGGCGCTCGACGTT
>CAIJOT010000126.1 GCA_903822335.1 uncultured delta proteobacterium | reverse complement strand
CGACCACGAGGTAAGTATTTATACACAAGGAAAATTTACAGATTTATGCAGGGGTCCACACCTCCCATCAACAGGGAAAATCAAAGCGTTCAAGCTCCTGAGCCTTGCCGGAGCATACTGGAGGGGAAATGAAAAAAATAAAATGCTCACAAGGATTTATGGAACAGCTTTCCCTGATGAAACATCATTAAATAAGCACCTCCGGTTCCTTGAAGAGGTAAAAAAGAGAGACCATAGAAGGCTTGGCAGGGAACTTGACCTGTTCAGTATTTCAGACGAAGTAGGCGCAGGTCTTGTCATCTATCACCCGAATGGCGCCCTGTTACGGTATATCCTTGAAGACTTTGAGAAAAAGGAACATTTAAAAAGAGGATATCAGTTTGTGATTGGACCACACATATTGAAACTTGATATGTGGAAAAGGTCAGGTCATTATGAGAACTACAGAGACAATATGTACTTCACAAAGATAGATGATGTTGAATATGGTATAAAACCCATGAACTGTCTTTCTCACATCATGGTCTATAAATCAACGATTCGAAGTTACAGGGATTTACCTTTGAGGTATTTCGAGCTTGGTACAGTGTCAAGACACGAGAAATCTGGTGTGTTACACGGGTTACTGAGGGTGAGGGAGTTCACACAGGATGATGCCCATATATTTTTAAGGCAGGATCAGTTGCATCAGGAGATATTGAACATCATTGAATTCGTCCGTGATGTGATGAACATTTTCAACTTTGAATATGAGATGGAAATAAGCACAAAGCCTGAGAAATATATTGGCACTGACGAAGATTGGGAAAAGGCAGAAAAGGTCTTACAGGAAGTTCTAGATAACCAGCACATTCCTTATGAGATAAACGAAGGAGATGGGGCCTTCTATGGCCCAAAGATTGATGTGAAACTCAAAGATGCCATAGGCAGAAAATGGCAGTGCGCAACGATACAATGTGATTTTGCACTCCCTGAAAGGTTCGATCTCCACTATGTGGACAGTGATGGAAAGAGGAAAAGACCTGTAATGTTGCACCGGGTAATACTTGGAGCCATTGAACGATTTTTAGGTGTACTGATTGAACATTATGGTGGTAAATTTCCTGTATGGCTTTCCCCTGTTCAGGTAATTATCATGAGTATTACAGATGACCAGGAAGAATATGTAAAAACAATTTATACTACTATGGTGGACGGAAACATCAGGGCTGAACTCGATACAAGAAACGAAAAACTCGGCCTGAAGATCAGGGAAGGTGCGGTAAAGAAAATCCCCTATATGGTAATAGCCGGTAAAAAGGAGATGGAGGCGAATACCATTACGGTGAGGGTGAGGGATGGCGGTGAATTAAAAGATATTAGGTTAGAGGATTTTATCAATAGAATAAAAGAAGAAAATAATTCCAGGAGGTGAGCTCTATAGGATCTATAGGAAAGGACAATAAAGATATCAATATCAACGAGAAGATAAAGGTAAAGGAGGTAAGAGTAATTGACGAAAACGGGAAGCAGTTGGGTATTCTGCCAACTGCAGAAGCAATGAGGATGGCGAAGGAACATGAACTCGACTTAGTAGAAGTCTCCCTTAAAACAAATCCTCCTGTGTGCAAGATTATGGATTTTGGCAAGTTTAAATACCAGCTTGCGAAAAAAGCGCATGAGGCCAGGAAGAAACAGACTGTCATTCAAGTGAAGGAGATAAAGTTAGGTTTAAAGATTGAAGAACACGATCTTATGTTTAAGATAAAGCACATAAGGGAATTTCTCGACGATGGGTGTAAAGTGAAAATAGTAGTAATGTTTAAAGGAAGAGAGGTCCTCCATGTAGATATGGGCGAAAAACTCGCCCACAAGATCATAGATTCTATTAAAGATGTAGGTGAATTAGAACAGAAACCAAAATTTGATGGGAGAAACATCGTAATGATTTTTGCTCCACTATAAAAGGAGGCTGGTATGCCAAAGTTGAAAACACAGAGGGGATTGGCAAAAAGGGTAAAGGTAACTGCAAGAGGCAAGATAAAAAGGGCTAAAGCTTTTCATAGTCATCTTCTTTCTTCAAAAACACCAAAGATGAAGAGAAGATTGTCGAAAGCTGACACAATTCATCCCTCTGATAAGAAAAGATTAAAGAGCTTAATACCGTACTTATAAAAATAACGAGGAGTAGAAAATGCCAAGGGCGAAACGAGGAGTAAAAGCAAGAAGAAGAAGGAAAAAGATTTTAAAACTCGCAAAAGGTATGTATGCAAGCAGGCACAGCACGTATAGCATGGCGAAACGAACTGTGCTGAAGGCATTAAAATATGCATATAGTGGCAGGAAACAGAGAAAAAGGGATTTCAGGTCCTTATGGATAGTCAGGATCAATGCAGCCTGTAGAGCATATGGTATACCTTATAGCAGGTTTATGAACGGATTAAAGAATGCTAACATAGCTTTGAACAGAAAATCCCTTGCTGATATGGCTGTGAATGACCCTTCGGGTTTTGAACACATAGTGGTGAAGGTAAAATCTATCATCAGCAATGCATGACATATAATAAACAGAAATGTTTGAACTATAGGGTGGGTTTTGAACATAGACAAGTTAAAAGATAAGGTTGAACGTGGAATATCCTCGATAAAAACGATAGAAGATGTAAGGAAAGTCAAGGCATACCTTGTCGGTAGAAAAGGTATCTTCTCTGAATATATTGACACAATAAAGTCGTTAGACAAAGAGGAAAGAAAGGTTTTCGGTAAAGAGATAAACAGTCTGAAAGTATCAACGGAAAACAGATTAAGAGAAATAGAAACCCGTTATGAGGCTGAGGAAAGAAGAAAAGAGGAACAGGCATCTCTGATCGATATTACAATGCCTGGGAAAATCCCTTTAATAGGGAAAAAACACCCCATTACACAGACCTTTGATGAGATTATCAGAATATTTGCTTCCCTCGGTTTCTCAGTAGCAGAGGGTCCGGACATTGAGTCAGATTATTATAACTTTGAAGCCCTCAACATCCCCAAGGACCATCCAGCAAGGGATATGCAAGATACATTCTACATCAAACAGGGCGTTGTATTACGGACCCACACGTCACCGGTTCAGGTCAGGGTGATGGAATCCCAGCTTCCTCCAGTGAAGATCATTGCACCAGGCGCCGTATACAGATGTGACAATGATATTTCCCATACACCGATGTTTCATCAGGTCGAAGGTCTCATGGTGGATAAAAATGTGAAGTTCTCTGACTTAAAAGGGATTCTCAGTATATTCGTTCATGAAATGTTCGGGACCAAGACACCATTAAGATTCAGGCCAAGCTATTTTCCTTTTACAGAACCATCAGCGGAAGTGGATATAGGCTGTGTAATATGTAACGGGGATGGTTGCAGGGTATGTAAAGAAACGGGCTGGCTTGAGATTCTCGGTTCTGGTATGGTACACCCTCAAGTATTCAGGATTGTTGGCTACGATCCTGAAGAGGTCACTGGCTTTGCTTTTGGAATGGGGGTTGAAAGGATTGCAATGCTAAAGTTCGGTATAGATGATATCAGGCAATTTTATTATAATGATCTTAGATTTTTGTCGCAGTTCTGAGGTAATATAGTGAAAATCCCCTTTGAGTGGCTCAAAGAATTTGTTGTGATAGACATGGGACCGTATGAGTTGGCAAAAAGACTAACCATGCGTGGTCTGGAAGTTGAATCTATCGAAGAGCAAAAACCGTCATTCGACGGGGTCTTTGTGGGTAAAATTACAGCCATTGATAGACATCCAAATGCAAAAAATCTGTCGATATGTAAAATTGATACTGGTAAAGATACCTTTTTGATAGTCTGTGGTGCAAAAAATATTGCTGTGGGAAAGAAAGTACCACTTGCAATTTCCGGTTCACAGCTTGCTGATGGGTTTATTGTCGAGAAAAAGGTGATTCGTGGTATAGAATCAATGGGTATGCTTTGCTCTGAAAGGGAGCTCGGCCTTTCTGATGATCACAGCGGTATATTCATTTTACCCGAGAGTCTTGAGATGGGTAATCATTTGAATAATGCGGATGGAATGAAGGATGTGATCTTTGATATAAACGTACCTCCAAACAGAGGAGACTGTCTCTCTTTGTACGGGATAGCGAGAGAAGTTGCGAGCATTCTCAACCAGAAAGCAAAACTTCCAATATTCAAACTTGAACAGCAAGGAACTGAAAATATAAAAAACTACATATCCCTTGAGGTGCTAAATTCAGATGCATGTCCACGGTATGTATTGCGGATGATAAAAGGTATATCGATAATCCCATCGCCATACTGGATGCGTAGCAGGATAACAAAATGTGGTATGAGACCCATCAATTCTATCGTTGATATTACCAATTACGTGATGTTAGAGCTCGGACAACCCCTTCATGCTTTTGATTATGATACATTGAGAGGAAGAAAAATTGAAGTAAAATTGGCGGATCGTGAAGCAGTATTTCGCACCCTTGATGGAGAGGAAAGAAAGCTGAATGCTCAGGATATCCTGATTTGTGATGGCAAAGGACCTGTCGCTATTGCAGGAATTATGGGAGGGGAGAATTCAGAGATTACAGAGCGAACAAAAAAGATAGCGTTAGAAAGTGCTTTTTTCAATCCTCTCTTCATCAGGAAGACTGCACGGAGATTAGGTATCAGGTCTGAAGCTTCTCTAAGGTTTGAGAAAGGGATAGACATTGATAATGTTGATTTTGCTGCAGAAAGGGCGATCTTTTTAATGAACGCCCTTTCTGGTGGAACTGTTGTGAAAGGGAAACAAGAAGCAGTAGAAGTAGGTGAGAGGAAGAACATCTTTGTGGGTTTTGCAAAAATAAATGAGATTTTTGGAGCACCCATTGAGCAGCAAGAGGTAGTAAATGCATTGAAATCAATAGATTTATTTGTCCTTCAAGAGGAAGAAAATGGTTTATTAATTGCGATTCCATCCTTCAGGCATGACCTCAATGAGTACATGGATATTTTAGAAGAAATAGTACGAATATATGGTTATGAACATATACCGCTCACAACCCCTGTGAGCATTCTGCAAGCACAAAAAAAAGATAAAAAAGATATATATCTCAGGACAGTAAAGGATTATTTCAGGTCTTCAGGGTTCTTTGAATTGATAAATTTTGCTTTTTTCAGTGTGAAAGATATAGAAAACTTTTTTATACCGGTGTCCGATAAAAGGGCTTCCTGTGTAAATATAATGAACCCTATTTCAAAAGAATACGGGATTATGAGAACATTTATCTCCGCTGGAATATTAAAAAGTATTGCCTATAATTTAAATAGAGGAGCGAAGAATCTCAGGATATTTGAAACGGGAAAAACATTTTTTTCGACCGAGAAAGGATTACCGTCTGAATATACCTCTATCTGTTTTGCCATTACAGGAAAGGAAAGAGAATACTTTTGGAGAGAGCCGGGTATTGAATATGATTTTTTTGATATAAAAGGTATGTTAGAAGGTTTAATGGAATGTTTTGGTTTAGATTTCACCATCAGGAGAAGTCAAGAACCATTTCTCAATAGCAACAGGGCTGGAGACATCTTTATCGACGATTTACAGTTAGGCTGGATTGGAGAAATAGATGATGAGGTATTGAAATTATATGAAATTGAACAAAAGGTCTATTGTGCTGAGTTGAGATTTGATATAATCTTGAATAAGGGTAATTTGGAATTGAAATACAGACCAATACCACGATACCCACAGGTAGTGAGGGACTTTTCCTTCTATATAGACGATACTATCCCTATTTCTGCCCTGATTGAGAAAATCAAAAAAGTCTCTTCACTGATAACATCTGTCAGGGTTTTTGATATGTTTAAAAAAGAGGCAAGAAGCATATCTTTCCGTGTGGTCTTTCAATCCTTCGAAGATACACTGAAAGATGAAACGGTGAATGGCTTGCAGGAAATTATTATAAAAGAACTTACAAATACAGAAGGCATTACATTGAGAACCTAAGGAGGGGTCATGACAAAGATAGAAATAGTTACAAATCTTTATGAGAAACTCGGGTTTTCAAAAAGGGAATGTGCAAACATTGTCGATACCCTTTTTGAAATAGTAAAGAAAACCCTGTCTAATGGTGAAAACGTGAAGATATCAGGGTTTGGAAATTTTATCGTGAAAGAAAAGAAAGCAAGAAGAGGAAGGAATCCACAAACTGGTCAAGAGATTCAGATTGCCAAAAGAAGGGTTTTGAATTTCAGGTTGAGCCAGGTTTTAAAAGATGAGATAAACAGTACGAAAGGGAAATGACCCAAAATATCCCTGACAGGATGTTTTATAGGATAAAAGAGGTAAGCAGTATTACCGGCTTAAAACCTCACGTGCTCCGATACTGGGAACAGGAGTTCAAGGATATAAAACCCGTAAAAAGTCCTACAGGACAAAGGTTATACAAAAGGAAAGACCTTGATGCAATCTTCACCATAAAAAAACTCCTTTATGAAAAAAAGTTTACTATAAATGGAGCGAAAAAGTATTTAACGGGTAAGAAGCATCTCTTAAATGAAATCAGGGAAGACTTGACAGAAATAGTGGAAATATTGAAAAGAAGGGTTTGAAAGACCATAAGGTTAACTCTGTTTTATCAAGATGATGCCGAAGATTGTTAAACAGATGCCTATAATTCTCTGCAATGTGACTTCTTCTCTCAGAATTAATATGCTTAAAATTGCAGTAACAAGAGGATATGCAGCAGCAATAGGTACAATTTTTGAAGTCATGCCTGACTTTAATAGATAAAAGTAAGTCCACATGCCTAAAAGGCCTGCCATTATACCGCTTGCCGTAAATAAGGAATAATTTTTCAACGAGATTTTTGTCAGCTCATGGAGTCTTCCTGTGCATATGTATATTATAAAAAGCACTATTGTAACGGCAAAACTCCTGATGAGAATCCCTGTTAATGGCTCGACGCCCTTTAAACCTATTTTTTCCATTAACGGGGTTGATCCCCAGAGCAGTAAGGTGATAATGAGTAACAAAATTGTTACTGTATCATTGTAAATCATATTGGGATGCCTCCAGGTTTTCCTATACCTAATCCGGGAAATGGAGAGGGAGTGAAGGATAGGAGAAATATTATAAAGATGATGAACGCTACAAGCTTCCTTCCCCCGTCGAGTTCTGTTTCCATATCAAAAGGCGCTGGATGGCGCATGCCAAAAATAAGAAGAAGTATTACAAGGGTTAACCAGCCAGGGTTATAAAATATGGCAAGTATCGCAAGCATTGCTATTGTGATACTAAAAACCCATTTACTCTTTTCCCCGAATACTGCATAAATTACGTGTCCTCCGTCAAGTTGTCCTACAGGTAAAAGGTTCAGGGCTGTTACAAATAAACCAACCCATCCAGCATAGCCGAAAGGATGCAGAACAAGGTCAAAACCCTTTGGTATATCTCCTATGAGTATTTTTTGCAGGAGTTTGAAAATCAATGGGTCACCGAGCTGGAGGTAGGGAATGTTTCCCGATATCATCTGAATTTTCGACAATTTGATACCCAAGATGATAAATGGGACGGAAACAATAAAACCAGATAATGGCCCGGCTACACCAATATCGAATAAAGCCTTTTTGTTGATTATTATTCCCTTCATTTTAATGATTGCACCAAAGGTGCCGAAAGGGGAAAGGGGAAAGGGGATGAAATACGGCAAGGTTGTGGGGATACCGTACTTTCTGCTCATGAAATAGTGACCCATCTCGTGGGCAAGGAGTATTGAAATGATAGAAACACTATAGGAAAAACCACCGACAAAATAGGTAGAAACAATGGTGAGGATAAACAGTAATGCCTGTACCATTTATGCCTCTAAGAGCCCGCATTCCAAATGTATACGATTATACTTTGTTCCTCTTTTTACGTGCATATCAAATACTGTCAGTGTATTGAAAAAGGAGATTAAATCTTTTCTTGTAATATTTTGACTTGTTTTTGAGAGTTTATAGGCATAATAAGGGTTTTGATAGGGCAGATAGTGCCTTTTTTCAGCGGGTTTTTTTTCCAGACCCTCTTTCCATTTGTTGAAGGTTTTCAAAAATATAGAATACTCCGGACTTGCTTTAAATACCTCTTCCATATCCTTTGCGTGTAACAGAAGGCGTACCTGTCGAACCAGGAAGCTGTGTATTGCGAGGAGGCTCTTATCCATTGAAAGTTCCATATTTTGCAAAAGATTTTCAAATACATATAATATTTCTCTTTTATGCTTGCCTGCAAATGCTTCAAAAAGATTTATCATAGTGTCTTCGTGGGTTTCCGTCACGATAGATATGATATCCTTAGACCTTATCTCCTTTCGATCACCCACATAATTTACCAGTTTCATCAACTCTGTTTCTAAGATTGACTCATTTCTAATTCTTTCTTTCATAAGCTTAAACGCTTCATTGGTCATCTTTTTCCCGTATTTCCTGATAAAACCCCTTACCCTGTCTTCTATCCGTTTTTCCTTCCCTTTCTCCAGTATGATTACGTTCCCTTCAATTAATTTATGAGCACCAGAAAGTGGGGCCGTGACATAGATGATGATATGGATTTTCTCTTTCAACACCTCCAACTGTTCTCTGATTTCCTCTATCAATGTTTTTTCAGGATCTAAGAGCACGAGGACACAATTTTCTTCAATGAACAACGCAGAAGCTTTCTCGATTACCTTGCTTTTCATATCCTTTCCGCTGACAATAACAATATTCGGGTTTTCAACCCATTTCCCCGAAAGGGTATGAATGTCCTCCACTATGTTTTCTTTTGTTCCTACGGCTATCGTAATATCATTCATATGATGGTTAGATTACTATACTGCCCTGGATTTTGCAATGACTACCACGATAACAGGTTCACAATAGATTGCAACCAGCTACTGCTTGCTCCCTACTTCTTGCTCGCCTTTACTGGATTCCATACTTCTTTTTGAGGAACGCAAGTCCTGTCATAGGATAAAGGGCATATATGAGGATGTCCTCCATTGTATCGCTAATGCCTTTCAAGGCTTCTCTTGCCTTTGGCAGCTCAGGTTCAAGGGTGTCTCCAGGCCTTGATGTTATTGGTGTTTCACCTTTTTCATAACCCTTCAACGCCTTCTTGCTGGTCTCTTCGTTTACGGATACCGGTGGTTTTCCATAAAGACCATAGAAATAGTCCTTTACCTCTTTTGAGATCATTTTATACCTTCCTGCGATCACGTTAAAAACTGCCTGCACACCTACAATCTGGCTCGTAGGTGTTACAAGGGGTGGGAAACCAAGGTCTTTTCTGGTTTCAGCTATCTCCTCATATACCTCTTTCAGCCTATGCAATGCTTTTGCCTGTTTTAGCTGGCTTACGAGATTGCTTATCATTCCTCCAGGTATCTGGTGCATCAGAACACCTATGTCTATGACAGCAAATCGTGTGGTATCAGCAAAAGACATGTATTTAGGGATTATACTTTCAAGATATTCATCAATCTCTGCTATCCTCTCGAGGTCAAACTTTGGATCATTAGGGGTATCTTTAAGGGTAACAACAAATGGTTCAACTGCAGGATGGGAAGATCTTAAGGCAAAAGGAGCAAGACATGTATCTATTCCATCCGCACCTGCCTCTATAGCCTTTAAACATGACATGGAAGCCATACCACTTGTGTAGTGTGTGTGGAGGTGAACAGGTATTTTTAAGTTCGCCTTCAATGCAGAAACAAGTTCATAGGCATCATAAGGGGATATAATACCTGCCATGTCTTTTATGCAGAAAGAGTCTGCCCCCATGTTTTCTATAATCTTTGCCTTTTCGACGAAGTAATCAATGTTGAATATGGGTCCCCCGAGCTTTTTTTCCGTCAGGGAATATGAAAGGGAACCCTGGATATGCTTACCGGATTTTTTTATAGCTTTAAAGGCTGCAATGAAGTTTCTCTCGTCATTCAACGCATCGAATACCCTGAATATATCTATTCCAACCTCTGCCGCCTTTTCCACAAAGGCTTCTACCACATCATCAGCATAGTTTCGATATCCTACAAGGTTTTGTCCTCTCAGAAGCATCTGTAACTTTGTGTTGGGCATCTTCTCTTTCAGTATCTTTACCCTTTCCCATGGGTCTTCATTTAAAAACCTCGTCATTACATCAAAGGTTGCACCACCCCAGACTTCCATTGAGTAGAATCCTATACTGTCCATTTTCTCTGCGACAGGGAGCATATCCTCTGTCTTCATTCTTGTGGCAAAGAGTGATTGGTGCCCATCCCTGAATGTTAAATCGGTAATTCTTACAGGTTTTTTTTCTGCCATTACTGATCCTCCTAAAAAGTGTGAATAATTAACATGTCTATGAGGAAAAATCAATGGAATTTTTTGAATGACTCTGCTATCCTAATACATACGGGATGTAGCTCAGTTTGGGGGAGCACAGCGTTCGGGACGCTGGGGTCGCAGGTTCAAATCCTGTCATCCCGATTTATTTTCTCTCCATTTTCATTTTTACAGGTATCCTCATGAAGATAATGAACGAAAGAATGACCTTAACCACCAGAGGTAGTGGGGATTTGATCAATATCACTGGAGAATTATTTAGGATACTTGAACATTCAGCCCTTAAAATAGGGAATATGACAGTCTTTGTTTCAGGTTCAACTGCTGGGATTACCACCTTTGAATATGAGCCAGGGCTGATAAAGGATATTCAGGATTTCTATGAAAAACTTATACCTTCCAACAGGCATTACGATCATGACGATACATGGGGTGATGCGAATGGGTTCAGCCATGTTCGGGCAACACTGACTGGACCATCCCTCGCAATACCCTTTGAGAAGGGTAAGCTACTCCTCGGTACTTGGCAGCAGGTCGTCCTCGCAGAATTCGATAACCGCCCGAGGAAACGGCAGCTCGTTGTACAAATGATCGGGGAGTAACGCTATGCGCTAAGTGCTTTACGCAGAGCGTATGCGTCGTATAGTGTACTTTATGAAATACCTGTCAGTTTCCTTCATTGCAGGGGTAAACATTATTAAGACCACCAGGGGCTCCTTACCAATATTTTTTGAACCATGGACCTTGCCTGTGGGGTTGTAGTGAACATCGCCCGGCTTCATCTCTACCCATTTATCATTGACCAAAAGCAACCCTGTGCCCTTGATTGTATATTCCGTTTCGGTATGTGTTTTATGATAATGAGGCCCCAGCTCAGCGCCTTTAAGCATCCTTATCAAATAAAGGCTTATTGAATCGTCTTCATCGATCTTGATCATCTGGGACTTTGCGCCTGCCGGCATGGGATTATTCTTCATGATCTCTTCTATGTTGCTGAGAATCTGCGAGGCAGTATTTGTCGAATTTGCAGAGACCGAGCCCGCAAAACAGAACAATAGTGTCACAATGATTAAACCAGCATAGATACTTCTTTTGAACACCATCTTATTCCTCCTTATTTTTTAAAGGCCACCGACAGAGTTACGATGCTCACTTCCTCCGGGGCTCCTTATATTCAATATATCATCCAGGGATAAACCTGGCATCTTCACGTGGTAAGGAAAAGACGCTATCAGAATTTCCATCTCAGCGGACTCTCTCTTCGACAGCGCCCCTGTGCCGAGCTTATGGCCGTAATATCCGTTGGCAATAACAGTTGGGGTCTTTTGTATCCATTGCAGGAGTTCCCGTGCATTGCCCGCCTGCAGGTACATACTCACATCGTTGATGAAGAGGATATCCTTTCCAGCCTGCTGAAATCTGCTTAAGAGGTCATCGATCTTTATTTTGTTCTCCATTGCTATGGAGAGGGCTTCTTCCCCGGTTCTGGATGATAGCCGGGGCGGTCGTATCGGTGTGGTAAGGTAGAGCACATCTTTTCGTCCGTAGGGCATCAGTTTTCCTCCTACACCCTATAAACCCCGCTTCGCGGCTATCTCTTCAGGGATGTCCGGTGCCATATCGATAATGGCGATACGGGACGACAGGCCACGATTAAATAAGAGGTTTATAATATTTCTCGCAAGTGTAGTCTTCCCGGTATTGACATCACCGGTAATGAGGATCCGCTTGCCGACTATATCATGTGTCTCCATGTCTCAGGATTTCTTCGCACCAGCGTTTTTCAATGTCTCAGGCAGGAAGCACAGCGTTACGACACCCAGGAGGCTAATCACGCAGGTAATGGCAAGCCCGGTCTGAAGACCATGGACCTTTCCTATATAACCGATTGTATATGGCGCGAGGACAGCTCCGATGCGCCCCATATTCCAGCAGAAGCCGCCTGCATAGGCGCGGAGATGTTCGGGGAACAATTCCGCGTAGTAGGCACCGATTGCCGCCGCCACACCGCTTACCCCGATCCCGACGACCCCTCCCCACCAGAACAGAAATTGAGGATCGCGGACAACTATGTAAACACCGACTGACAGTGAAACCAGGAGGAAGGCTACCATCATTGATTTCCGACGTCCTATTTTATCTGCCATAATGCCGAAGAGCTGAAACCCGATGAACATACCCACATACATGAAGAGAGAGAAATTGGTCATGGATGCAAGCGAGAGCCCTCTTTCTCTTATCAGGAAGGTTGGGACCCAGTAGGCTATACCCCAGTAGCCGGCGAGATTACAGAGACTCACAAGTGTAGCTAATATTGTGGTCCTCATCAGCCCTTTCTCGAAGATGTCGCCTATCCTTACCCTTCTGCCTTGTGCAGTGATGGCAGGATCTGTGTTCCCCTTTTTGCCTGATGGTATAAGCCATGCCACAATACATGCAAGGGGGATAGAACATGTTCCTACGAGGAAAAGAAGTTGCCAGTCCACGTTGAGGACTAACCTTCCGACCAGCGATGCAAGAACAGCACCGATAGCAAAGCTACTGTAAACGAAAGAGGCAGCACGAGCGCGAAAAGCAGGTGCCCAGTGTTCGGCGATTAATGCTGAACAAGGACCCCACAGACCGCCTATGGCAAGGCCCGTGAAAAACCTGAGAACCATCCAGTGTGACCAGGTCGAAACAAAGTAGACAAGTCCCATGCCAATACCAAGCCAGAACAGGGTTAGAAGAAGGGTAAACCGCCTGCCGTAGTTTTCAGCCATGAGACCGAAAACGACCGAGCCCGCTATGGCTCCCACCATTGTTGCCGATCCAAGGAGTCCCCCTTCAGGCAGGGAAATACCAAGGACCTTAAGCAGGACGGACATTGCGATGGCCAGGACAATCAGGTCATAGCTGTCCACGAAGTAGGAGAAAAAGGTAGCCCAGAGGACACGCCAGCGATCAGATGTCCCTGTGGCGGTCTTGTAAAATGGCTTCATCATCGGCTCACACCAGGAAAGCACATTATGCCTTACCCACCGGCGAGGATCATAAAACGCGGGGCTTCGTAAATCTTAACTTCCTCATAGCCCTTCTCTGCCTTGTAACACACGATGTCCGTCAAGTTATCAAAGCTTTTGACTTGACGACCATCTACCAATCGCATCATTTCCGGGTTGTCCCAGTCCCATGTTTTCGTCTCATTAAACTCGCAAATCTTGGTTTCTCCACTTTCCACATCAACTACCCTCAACCTGATCCTGGGCTCATTAATCGTTCGAACACCACTGTCAGCCCATGGATCCAGACATTCTTCTACCGCCTGGAAGTAAACAGCAATGTGATCATCCGGCCCATTGGCACACCCCTGATGCTCACCAGAAAAGGTCATGTATTGATGCCTGCCCCTGTAAATGGCACATTCAGTACATCTGCTCTTTGAAAAAGGGCATGGATCTGTTTTCATATTTCACCTCATTTTAAAATAATCAGTACTTCTCTATTCTCAATGGTGTCTATTCAAACCTTAAATCACCCCGTCACAAGCCCTGTCTTGCCTGTCTATATTCTGTTCATAACCCATCAAGCTTGTAATCTCCGGCTTTGCGCTGCACAAAGGGCAATGAGGATTCTTATCCACTTCCATCAAGGCAAAATGAGCTTCTAAGGCATTGTAAATAAAAAATTTTCCTATCATGGGTTTTCCTATCTTGAGAATCAGTTTTAACACCTCTGTGGCCTGAACCAGGCCAATCTGTCCCGGGACAACACCCAGGACCCCTACCTGACTTCAGGTAGGGACAAGATTTTCCGGTGGCGGTTTCGGAAACATGCACCGCAGACAAGGACCTCCTTCTTTTGGATAAAACACGCTTGCCTGCCCCATAAACTGTACGGCACCGCCAAAGATATAGGGCTTTCCAGCGAAGAAGCAGGCATCGTTTAACAGGAATTTCGTCTTAATACTGTCTGTTGCGTCCACAATAATATCGAAATCCTCGAAAATATCAAAAACATTTCGTGCCGTCAAACGATCCTGATATGTGATAACATTGACATCAGGGTTTATCCTGTTGATCGCATCCTTAGCTGAATCAATCTTAAGCCTCCCTACATCCGCTACACCATGTAATACCTGACGATTGAGATTAGACAGTTCAACGGTGTCAAAGTCAACAATCCCTAATGTTCCCACACCACTTGCAGCAAGATAGAGTCCGGCAGGACAGCCAAGCCCCCCTGCCCCGACTAAGAGCACTCTTGCATTCATCAGTCGTTCCTGTCCATCTTTTCCTATATTTTCAAGGAGCATGTTCCTGCTGTATCTTAAAAGCTGATCCTCAGTAAAAATGCTGTCCGTTTCAACCTTATACCCAAGGTCTCTCCATGCATTGAACCCGCCTCTTATGGAACGGACATTTTGATAACCCATGTTTTTCATTATCTTCATGGCTTGGATCGACAGTATTCCAGATGCACAATAGATAAGAACAGGTAAGTTCTTGTCTGTTGGCAATTTATCTTTTTGTTCCTCCAAATTATCAATCTCAATAAATTTTGCCCCTTTGATATGACCGAATACCCCTTCTCTTCCCCTTACATCAATGACTGTTAACAGTGCATTATTTTGGAGAAGTCTGTGGGCTTCTTCAACAGAGATCTCCTCCACACTTTCACCCATGCTTTTTAGTAATTCGCTATCCGATTGACTTCTTTCTGTTGCCATATAATTACCCTTCAAAGAAAATTTTAATGCTGTTCATCCTTCTGCCCCGAAATAACAAATATCCCTGTCTGGGCAAAAAGATTAGGCAATATCTTTACCCTCCCGCGTATCCCAATAAAATGTGCACCCTCTATTCTAATCTTTTGACGATCGCAATATTCTTCAAAATCGAGGATGCTCAGAAAATGCAGGTTCGGTGTATCATGCCACTCATAAGGGAGAGCAGGTGTTACAGGGGTTCTCCCCTTGAAGAAAATCTGGAATCGGGCGTTAATATGGGCAAAGTTCGGGATGCCGATAATAACCTTTTTTCCGACTCTCATGGCCTCTATCAGAACAAAATCGGGTTTTTTGACCTGCTGAAGGGTCATATGCATGATCACATATTCAAAAGACTTGTCTCCATACTCAGAGAGTCCGGTATCAATGTCACTATGGAATACATTCAATCCTTTTGTCACACAATCGAAAACAGCCTTGTCATCGACCTCTATCCCCTGACCCCTGACCTTTTTCTCTCTTTCTAGAATGGCAAGCAAATCCCCGCTTCCGCAACCGAGGTCGAGGACTGACGATCCTGGGGTTATCAGTTGAAGGATAGCCTGGTAATCAGGCTTGACTAAATCCACGGGTTGTCCTCTCAAGAAAATGTTTTACCAGATGAGACTGTTCTTCTACTTCCACAAGAAAAGCATCGTGTCCGTATGTAGAATTCAATTCGCAGTATACAGTCTCCACGCCTGCCAACTTACATGCCCTTGCAATCTCCTGGGACTGATATGCCGGGTAAAGCCAGTCTGATTTGAAGGCAATGATAAGAAAACGTGATTTTATACCCTTTAATAACTCGTGGAGCCCCTTTCCATTTGTAAAGTCAAAATAATCGATCGCCTTTGTTATATAGAGATAAGAATTGGGGTCAAAGCGCTTGATAAAATTGTCGCCTCTATACTGGAGGTACCCCTCAACCTCAAACTCAGGGCTAAATTTAAAGGGTTGTTTGATATCCTTAAAGCGCCTGCCGAATTTTTCACTCATAGATACATCACTCATATACGTGATGTGACCCACCATCCTTGCAACGCTGAGACCTTTTGCAGGCAGCTCTTTGCCATAATAATCCCCATCGTTCCAGTTCGGATCAGCCATGATTGCCTGTCTCCCCACCTCGTTAAAAGCAATCTGTTGGGGAGAATGGTTCGCTGTAGTTGCGATAGGTATAACGGAACTCACCCTCTCCGGATAGGATACAACCCACTGGAGTGCCTGCATACCACCCATGGAGCCCCCGGTAACAGAAATAAGTTTATTGATGCCTAGGTGGTCTATTAAATACCGCTGGGCGTTCACCATGTCTTTTATGGTTATGATAGGGAAGGTAAGGCCATAGGGTCTGCCTGTTTTTGGGTCTATCGAAGAAGGTCCTGTTGAACCCTTGCAGCCGCCGATAACATTGGAACAGATAACAAAATATTTATGCGTATCGAATGCCTTTCCGGGTCCAATCATATTGTCCCACCAGCCGGGATCCTTATCGACTTCATGAAATCCGGCAGCGTGTGCATCGCCTGTGAGGGCATGGAGAACGAGTATCGCGTTAGAACGACTTTCATTCAACGCGCCATATGTTTCATAGGCAAGGGTAACAGGCCCAAGCCTTCCCCCGCTCTCCAGTTCCAACTCATTCGGTGGGTAGGCAAAGGTATAATATTGTGTCTCAACCATACCTATTGTTTTATTGTTATCCATTATTTTGCCTTTCACCTTTCACCTTGTCCCTATTTGACCTCTGCCTTCTGCCTCTATCACTTTTCACCTTTCACCGCTTTATTAAGCGCTTGGTCTATATCCTCCTTGATATCCTCAACATCCTCAATGCCGATAGAAAGCCTTATGTAGTCCTCGGTTACGCCTGTCTCTTCCTGTTCTGTTTTTGTAAGCTGTTGATGGGTAGTAGATGCAGGATGGATTACAAGCGTCTTTGCGTCTCCGATATTGGCGAGATGAGAGAGGAGCTTGACTGAATTTATGAATCGTTTGCCTGCTTCCATACCGCCCTTTATCCCAAAACCAACGATGGCGCCATAGTAGCCGTTTAGATATTTTTTAGCAATGGCGTGTCCCGGATGGTATTCGAGGCCAGGGTAATTCACCCAAGAGACGAGAGGGTGTGTTGTGAGAAAACGGGCGACCTCAAGGGCATTCTCGGAATGCCTCTGCTGCCTTAAGGGCAATGTCTCAAGCCCCTGCAGGAAGAGAAAGGCATTAAAGGGGCTCAAGCAGGGACCGATATCCCTGAGCCACTGTACCCTTACTTTAATAATGAAGGCAATATTGCCAAGCCCAGTGAGATTACCGAAGGTATCCCAGAACTTAAACCCGTGGTAGCTTGGATCCGGTTCAGTAAATTCTGGAAAATTCCCGTTTGCCCAGTTAAAATTCCCCGAATCTACTATCACGCCGCCAATGGATGTGCCATGACCTCCAACAAACTTTGTTGCCGATAACACTACTATGTCTGCGCCGTAATCGATTGGCCTTACCAGACCTGTTCCAACGGTATTATCGACTATAAAAGGTATCCCTGCATCATGGGCAATCTTTGCGATCTTTTCGAAATCCGGCACATCGAGTTTGGGGTTTCCAATCGTTTCCGCAAATACTGCCTTCGTACGTTTCGTGATGGCCTTGCCGAATTCCTCCGGTTTCGATGAATCAACAAACCTTACAGTCCTTCCCAACTTGGGAAAGGTGTAATGAAAAAGCTGATAAGTACCTCCATAGAGGTTGTTTGCCGAGACAATCTCATCTCCTGTCTTAGTAATAGCGAGCAGCGCAAGCGCCTCTGCTGCCTGCCCTGATGCAACCGCCAATGCCCCCGTTCCACCCTCGATGGCTGCCATCCTCTTTTCAAAAATATCGGTTGTAGGATTCATAATCCTGCTGTAGATATTGCCGAATTCTTTGAGCGCAAAGAGGTTTGCAGCATGTTCTGTGTCTCTGAAAACATATGAAGTGGTCTGGTATATGGGCACTGCTCTTGCCCCTGTTGTGTGGTCAGGGCTTTCCTGACCTGTGTGGATGGCTAATGTTTGTAATCTATATTCTGACATCGTTTTTTCTCCTTTCAATTTATTAAATAAGGCTGAAATACCTGATGAGAGAACCCACCCGGGGCTCTTTAAATATAGTACATAGGGGAATCTTGTTGGGTCTTTTCACTCTGCATCTGGACAAGCGATGAGAGCGTATAACTGTTTAAAACCTCCTCGATTTTACTGCCGAGTATTTTCCAGATGTCTCGGGTTACGCAAGTTCCTGCCTTATTGCACGCCCCTGCATCTGATACACAATCAACGAGATTGCATGGACCTTCCAGTATCGTAATAACTTCGTTGAGGGTAATCTCATCAGGCTGTTTGTTAAGCAGGTATCCTCCATTCCTTCCCCGAAGGGCCTTCACAATACCTGCCTTATGGAGCGCACCAAATATGTGTTCCAGATACTTTCCTGACACATCCTGTCTCTTTGCAATATCTGATAAAAAGACAGGAGTACCTTCCTTTGAATATTTTGCAAGGTCTATCATTGCCCGTAACCCGTATCTGCCTTTTGTGGATATCTTCATTTTATCTCCTACTTCAATAATAGGAATAATATGCTTTTAATGGAATGATGTCAAGATTTTTTTCATAGAAATTTTGTCTCTTACAGGCATATAAGCCTCCCGATATTATTATATCAGCCTATTTCTATAAGGTTAGTATATTTTTTAATGAATGAACCTCCCTACTGCAAGCAGCAGGGTATTAGAAGAAAAACCTCTGTTCCAAAAAAACCTTGCTTTACCCTGTAGCAAGCTACAGGGAATAATCAAGTTTAAAAAACGCGATTCTCTCCGGGACACTATAGATATTCCCACTCCCATTTCGTAAAAAACCGATAAGCGTTAAGTTAATTGCTAAAGCCAGTTCTACTGCAAGCGATGTAACTGCCGATGGTGCTGCAAGTATTTCCACGCCTAATCTTCCCGCCTTCAACACCATCTCGTAGCTTATCCTGGAAGTCAGGACAATTATTGAAGCACAATCGGCATTTTTCGACAGTAAAACCTTTCCTATAGCCTTGTCAAGGGCATTATATCTTCCCACATCTTCGGATAAGGAGAGAAGCCCTCCTTGTACATCGAATATGCCTGCTGCATGGGTGCCCCCTGTGGTTTTGAATACCGTCTGCATCTTTTCTACCATTTCCTGACACTGAAAAATCTGCGTATCGTTGAAGCGTGCCTTCTCCTCAATCTTTCTTATCGATGCACCGGCATCCATGACAAGTTCGGAACCGCAGATCCCGCAGCTTGAATATGAAGCATGGGTGCCGCGTTTTATTATCGAAGCTTTTTTATCAGTTTTATCATTGAGATACAGATCAACCCTGTTACCTGTTTCTTCCTTGCAGTAGCTTATCATCTGGAGGTTATCAGCCAATTGGAATGCCATCAGTAAAACATAACCCGACTGCGAGTGGGATCTCTTCGCCGACAAGCCGCATTGTAAGGGTATAAAACCTGTCGTTGACGTATATCTCAAGCGGTTCTTCTACAAGCACACTATCATGGATCGCTGAGGCTCCATTGATACTGAATTTTTTTGCCAATATTTCTCTGGTTTCTTTCATATATGCTATTCGCTCATCTCAAAAACAGCATTAAGTCCAAGGTCTTTTATCATTTCTTTGTCAAGCTCGGGATTTCTTCCCTGGGTAGTCAGATAATCTCCGGTCATAAGGGAATTACAGCCCGCAACAATTCCGAGGGGCAGGAGCTGTCTTAAGTTTCTCTCCTTGCCGCCGCAGAGCTTTATGTCTTTATCGGACAGGATAAACCTGTATATGGCTATTGTGATAAGGATTTCAATCGGTGATAACTGCGGAGCAGACTCAAGGGGTGTGCCCGGTCGCGGGTTGAGGATATTTATCGGAACACAATCCACATCAAGTTCCTTCAATGTCACTGCAGTTCGATCCGCTGTTCCATAGTCTCTCCCAGGCCTATAATTCCTCCTGAGCATGTGGACAGACCGGCTGCTTTTGCAGCCTTTACAGTGTCAATATCCTCTTCATATGCATGGGTGGTGCAAATATGATCGAAGAAACTTCTCGCTGTTTCAAGGTTATGATGATACCGGAAGAGACCTGCCTCCTTAAGCTTCCTGGCTCTGTCTGTATCGAGCATACCCAGGGAAACACAGGGTTTTATCCCCAACTCTGTTATGCCTTTTATGGCTTCGTAGATCTGCTGCCACTCCGATTCATCGGCAATGCGTGTACCGCTCGTTATAATTCCGAACATATGGGCGCCGAATCCCTTTGCCTCTCGTGCCTTCTCTACCATGGCATCACTTCCTATAAGAGGGTAAATAGGGGCATCGGTGCAATAATGTGCTGACTGTGCACAAAATTTACAGTTTTCAGGACATATACCTGACTTTGCATTGACGATCCCGCAGAGGTTCACGTTTTTCCCTTTGAAATGTTCCCTTATCTCTGCGGCATATGCCATGAGAAGGAAAGGGTTTTCCATTCCAAACTCATACAAGGCAATGGCATCTTGGAAACCGATATCTTTTGTGTTGATTGCCCTCTCTTTAAGCCTTTCAACGACATTATCCATGCACATTTTTATATCCTCTCTATATCATTAATATTTCTTTTTCTATAAGGGTCCTGCTTATTGTGTGTCTGACAACAACACCGTCCCCGATGAGCGCTTCTCTGCCCACCGCTCTGACTCCATGCGAGTAGGGGCCAACAGCCTTTGGCGCCGTATCGGCAATGATCACCTATTCATACACAATTACTCCTTACTTTGATTAATTCGGCGACAATGCTCACGGCAATCTCCTGCGGTGTTTCGGCATCGATATCAATGCCGATGGGTGCGTGAACGGTCCTCAAGAGATTTTTACCAACTCCCTTTTTCATAAGATCATCGTAAATGATTTTCACCTTTCGTTTGCTGCCGATCATCCCCATATACTGCGGAGGCTGTTTTAACACTTCTTCGAGAACAACGGCGTCATGCTTGTGCCCGCGCGTAACAATCACCGCATATCCACTGAGGGATGGACGCGCCTTCTTAAAAACTTCCTGAAATTCCCCCACGATAATCTCATCGGCCTCAGGGAACATGTCACGGTTCGCGAATTGAGACCGATCGTCAATAACCGTTACGTAAAAGTCGACAAGCTTCGCCATTGTCGATATGTATTGCGATATGTGCCCCGCCCCGTAAATGTACAGATGCGGGGGCGGTGCAATGGCCTCGATCAGATACCCATTCTGAACACGAGGTCCTTTGTTACGGAAATAACCATTAATATTCTTTTCAAGGACAAAGGGAAGTGCACCTCCTGTCGCAGCGCCATGTCTGGCAACAAGTATCTTCTCAAAGGTCGGCCCGTCGGCTTTCGTGACCATGATCGCCCTTTCGCCATTGGAGATGCACTGCATGAGCGTGTCGTAGACCTCTTTCTGCTTCACCGTCACCGGCTCCAGGAAGATCTCGGCTGTCCCTCCGCAGATCATTCCTTCATCTTCAACCGTTCTGCCGTTAAGGGAATACCGGAGGTTTTTCGCCTCTCCGTTGGCAATGACAGTCTTTGCATGCTGCCACACCTCGGCTTCCATGCAGCCGCCGCCAATCGTGCCATATATCTTTCCATCTTCACCAATGAAAACCTTGGCCCCGGCGTCACGGGGTGTTGCACCGACCCGGGAAATAATAGTAGCAAGGGCACCCCGTTTTCCATGTGCCAGGTAATCGGTTATCGCATCAAAGGGTTCCACCGGTCGTCCTCACGTCTTTTTATAGGGGAACATCCGATGCACCGGCGCCTTCAACTCTGCCGAGGATTCCTTCGAATAGTACCGTTGAGAGATACCGTTCTCCGCTGTCAGGGAGAATGACAACGATCGTCTTTCCTGCGTTCTGGGGCTCATGGGCTATTCTTACTGCCACGTGGGCTGCGGCGCCGCAGGATATGCCGCTCAAGATCCCCTCTTCCCTGGCGAGACGGCGGGTCATCTCTATAGCCTCATCGTTGCTGACGGTCTCAATCCTGTCGACGAGGGAAAGATCGAGGACCTTCGGGACAAATCCCGCACCGATGCCCTGTATCTTGTGCGGACCTGGCTTGAGTTCTTCACCGTTTCTGGTCTGAGTCAGTATGGGAGAATGGACAGGCTCTACTGCGACAGAGGTAATCTGTTTCTTTCTGGTGATCTTGAAATACCTGCTAACGCCGGTAATAGTTCCGCCTGTCCCGACACCGGCCACAAAGATATCCATGTTTCCATCCGTATCATTCCATAGTTCAACGGCAGTGGTGGCCTCGTGGATCGCCGGGTTGGCAGGGTTTTCAAACTGCTGGGGAAGAAAGTATCGTGACGGATTGCTCTTCACTATCTCCTCTGCTTTTATGATTGACCCTTTCATGCCTTTTGCCCCTTCGGTGAGAATGATGCTGGCGCCAAGTGCCTTCAATACCTTGCGTCGCTCGATGCTCATCGTTTCGGGCATGGTGAGGGTGAGTTTATATCCCCTGGCAGCGGCAACAAATGCGAGTGCAATACCGGTATTTCCTGAGGTGGGCTCGATAATCTCCATACCGGGTTTCAGTTTCCCAGTCTTTTCCGCATCCCAGATCATTGCGGCACCTATACGGCATTTTACCGAATATGCAGGGTTTCTCCCTTCAATCTTCGCAAGGACAATAGCTTTAGCGTTGTCGGTTACCTTATTGAGCCTCACAAGAGGTGTCTTCCCGATAGAGTAAGAATTGTCTTCGTAAATGTTTTTCATAGCTTACCTCCTTGAGTAATGTAAAGTATACTAATATAATAGGTTTAATATACTTTATAGTTATTCCTGTGTCAAGGTTTTTTGAAGGCAGGTTAAGAAGTGTCTTTCTCGTGTCTACTTTTCATGAAAGAATGCTCACGTGAGGAATATACACTATTTGCTTTTGTAAAACACACCACCGGCAAAACTGACTGACGATTTACCATCTGTCCATTGTTTGTAGCTGACAATCTCGCACTGACTGCCACTGAGGAGGTTTAGCTGAAAATATATGGGTGTGAGACCGCATATCCTCCTCACATCCTTTTCATCTTGTATGGTATTAAAAAAACCACTTGCATCGACATTTCTTATACGATTAAGTATTGCCTCATCTTTGTCTTGTGACTGATTCAGCGTGAGAAAGTCAAGGGGATGTATGTCCCCAAATTGCGCCCCTATATGGGCCAGGTCAGCCCCTGAGATGACTATATATGGTTTACCGTAAATATTGAGTAGTTCCTGAAAGCTTTCAGTGATTGACATGATTTCTTCATCTTCCATATGCTTCTGACCAGTCATGTAGTCATGCATAGAACCTGTTAAAATAGGAAGAATCTCAATGTTTTTCCCTGCTGCTAAAAACTGTATAACAGGCAACTGTAATTCAATGGAATGCTCGTTCCTGTGGTGCCACTCTGCAATGTATTCTTTCAATACTGGATTGTTACGAATAAGCCTCCCAAGTTCTTTCGAGTTATGGATGATACCGAGAGGTGTGGAAAAATCTTTCAGGGAGATATTCCATATCTTGTCTGTAGGTTGGTGGGAGGTTCCAAAGATTATAAGAAGAGGTTTATCAATATGCTTTATATATGGGTACGTGTCTCTGTACACCTCTTTCCCTCTTGCATAATCAATATGCGGAGCAAGTATGCCTGTGATGTCTCCTTTTGATTCACCATGAGCCGTTGCTTGAAACATTTCATCAAGAAACACCAGGAGTTCGTCTTTGTTTTCTGGATAACTTTTCCCGGAAAGGTATGGTTTTCTAATATGTGCCTGCTCATATTCCTCTTTAAGTTTTTCATAGTAATTTTTATAATGATCATTGAGCAAAAAGAGATTTACATTCAGAGTTTCAACAAGTTCCTGGATACGTTCAATATAGATTAACTCTCCAAATGTCCTCATGTACTCAACCTGTATATCCCTTAAAGACCTTGTCCCATCCATCAGAGAAAGGAGGTATACCACATCTTTTGATACAATGAGGGGATTTTCTGTTATGCCCTCCCCATCCCTGATGAGCAACATTTCTCTATCCTCGTGCATAACAGGGTGTGCTTCAATCCATCGCATCTTTGGCTTTTCCACATCATTTGTATAACACAAAAATGAAGGAATAGTGAAGGGCACTGAGTAGAGAATGGCACATAGCGTATAGTGTAGAGCGTATAGCATCAAGTAAAGACATATTCATGCTTTCAGTGAGTTGATTCCCAAACGCTAAATGCTGTATTCTAACCGCTAATATTATTATCTGTTATCTGCTAAATGTGAAAAAAATATTGACAACGACCTTCTAAAGTTTAAGAATTAAAAAAACAAGGGGGGGTAGCACTCATGATACATTATGCATGGATTATCGCATTCACAGGAGCTCTCGTTACAATCCTCGCCCATGGTTTCGGGAGGATGTCCTATTCTGTTATCTTACCATCTATGAAGGATGGTCTCTCCCTTACATACACACAGCTCGGTACAATCGCAATGGGGAATTTTGTAGGGTACCTCTGTCTCGCTATTATTGGCGGCTTTCTTGCAGCACGTTTTGGCGTGAGAAGGGTTGTCTTTATATCGCTCATCGTAATAGGAATCAGCCTTTTCCTCACAGGGCTTACAGAATCCTTTGTGTTCGCTTTTTTTATGAGGCTCATTACAGGGGCAGGTAATGGGAGCAGTTACGTTCCCATCATGGCTTTACCTGCTGCCTGGTTTGTGGCAAAAAAGAGAGGACTTGCAACCGGTATAGTTTCAGGGGGCATAGGCGTGGGTCTTTTTCTTGCAGGCATTATTCTCCCTCCAATCATTTCTTCTTTTGGAAAGGATGGCTGGAGGTATGCATGGTTTTTTATGGGAATTGTCGTATTTATCCTTGCTTCTGTGTGTTACTT
>CAIJOT010000125.1 GCA_903822335.1 uncultured delta proteobacterium | reverse complement strand
CTTTCGAACGACAAACAAGGATTTAACTCGGTATATATGATGCTTGACTCGGGCGCCAGAGGCTCAAAAGAGCAGATCCGTCAGCTTTCCGGAATGAGAGGTCTGATGGCTAAACCTCAGAAATCTGGTTCCTCGGGTTCTGAGATCATAGAAAACCCGATTCTCTCAAACTTTAAGGAGGGCCTTTCCGTGCTTGAGTACTTTATCTCAACACACGGCGCACGTAAAGGGCTGGCAGATACTGCACTAAAGACTGCTGATGCTGGTTACCTCACGCGACGGCTGGTTGATGTCTCGCAGGATGTTATAATTAATGAGGAGGATTGCGGTACACTGAGGGGCCTTGTAGCTACAGCGATTAAAAAGAATGAGGAAGTTGTTGAGACCCTTTATGAAAGGATACTTGGACGAACAACTGTTCATAATATCTTTCATCCTCTCACAGGGGAAATGATAGTTGAATCGGGACAGGAGCTTACTGAAGATCTTGCCAGAAAAATTGAAGATTCTCCGATTGAGCAGGTTGAGATCCGTTCGGTTCTTACCTGCGAATCGAAAAAAGGTGTATGTGCAAAATGCTATGGACGTAACCTTGCCACAGGTCAGATGGTACAAAGAGGTGAAGCTGTGGGGGTTATTGCAGCCCAGAGTATCGGGGAACCAGGGACTCAGCTTACACTCCGCACATTCCATGTCGGAGGTACCGCTTCAAACATCACTACCGAATCAAGTCTGGTTGCCCGTTATGGTGGAATTGCTGAAATAGAGGAATTGAGAGCAATACCTAAAAAAGATCCTGACAAAGGTAAAATTGATGTAGTTATCGGACGTCTTGCAGAATTAAGAATAGTTGACAAGAAAACAGGAATTGTTCTTACTACACATACAATACCTTATGGGTCAAAGCTTTATATTAAACCAGGCCAGGAAATAGAAAAGGGTAACCTGATCTGTGAATGGGACCCGTTCAATGCTGTGATCATTTCGGAAATCGGTGGTAAAATCGGTTTCGATTACCTCATAGAAGGTGTCACCTTCCGTGAAGAGTCGGATGAGCAGACAGGATTCAAGGAGAAAGTGATAATAGAAAGCAGGGACAAAACCAAAAACCCGGCTATCAGGATATTATCAAAGGAGGGCTCTGAGCTCAGATCATATAACCTTCCGGTAGGTTCTCACCTTGTGACTGATCTGAATAAGTTAGTTGAGGCAGGAGATATACTTGCTAAAATACCAAGGGCTGTTGGAAAATCAGGTGATATAACCGGAGGATTGCCCCGGGTTACAGAGCTTTTTGAAGCCCGTAACCCCTCTAATCCTGCAATCGTATCAGAGATTGACGGTGAGGTGACATTCGGCAAGATAAAAAGAGGGAACAGGGAAATTACCATCAAGTCGAAGACAGGAGAGATGAAGAAATATCTTGTCCCGCTTTCCAAGCAGATCCTTGTACAGGAGAATGACTACGTGAGAGCAGGGATCGCTCTCTCCGATGGTGCAATAACCCCGTCTGATATCCTTGCCATCAAAGGACCGACGAAAGTCCAGG
>CAIJOT010000124.1 GCA_903822335.1 uncultured delta proteobacterium | reverse complement strand
TAAGCATATGCTCATAATATGTCAAGAGCATTCTATTCTATGGTTGTTTATCAGGCATTACTTTGAGAATTGATAGACGCTGCAAGACTTTGATGTCATAATAAAAGAGCGTAAAGAACTATTTACTGCGGAGGTTTGTTATGGTAGACAAATGGATTCAAGAAATAAAAGCAAAAATCAATCCTGAACAATTAGGCATGATACTTGTCCATAATGGCATAGTACGGGCATCCTCAAAGGACGGGAAGCCCGTAAAAGGCATGGAGTTGTCCTTCGATGAAGGGAAACTGGATTCCTGTGTAAACGAATTCAAAAGACGGGATGGGATTGAAGACATCAGGGTATGGATTAATCAAGGTGAATTGAACGTAGGCGATGATATTATGTATGTTCTCGTTGCAGGAAGGTTCAGAACAGATGTGTTACCTGTTCTACAGGAACTTTTATCTATTATTAAAAAAGAGATCATAAAGGAAAAGGAGGTCTATCCATAGGGACGGGGAATCCGTCGTGTTTTAAGATGAACAATGGCCTGCGTATCGCCTGTATTTTACAAATCATATTTTTCAATAATCTCTTCCGCACTCATGGGAGAATCCGGTAAGATGTCGAGTGGACATTTCCCAACGATTTCCCTCACCTGAAATCTTTTGCAGGATTCCCAGCTTTCTTCTCCCGCATAACAATATTGCCTTTTGTATGTGGTTTCTGTAGCTTCCAGCATTCCGGAATGAATAGGGCATGTTTGGTAATACATACAGATACTATCCATTGTTCGCTCCTTCCTACAAGAGAGTTTTTCACAAAGAAGCAATTCATACCGTGTTTCAATTGGCAATCAACACCCAAGCAGATATTGATTTTTTGGTAGATATTATCGGGTTTTGTACCATAAAATCGGCACGTTCGTATTGATAGTTTGTTTTCCTTGTGTTATTCATATCGCATGCTGAAAAGCAAATTCTTATCAGTTACTATTATAAAAGGAGGTATTACTTTCGTTATCTGCAGAATATTTCAGCTTAATATGCTATTATGGTTTTGGTTTTGATCACAGTTGTAAAGGGGTAATATCAGTATATGAAAAACACTGATAAGGAACGGGTGGCACTTCTAGACTGGGATGGCACACTTCGTGCAGGATATGAAATTACTGAATGGTGTAACTTTCTGGACGAGCGTGGATATTTTGAGAAAGAAGTTGGGATTCGCCAGAGAACTTTACTCTCTAATTATTTGACAGGGAAAATAACCTTTAGCCAGGCTGTCTTCGATGTAGGAGTCAATTATGCAGAGGGACTTTCCGGGCAAAAGCTCAAGGATATTATGATACTGGCAAGGCAATTTGTTGAAAAGGACCATGCTGTTTTCAAGTTTACATCTGCGTTTTTTGAAATATTGCATAGCAATAAAATAAAGTTAGTCTTGATAAGTAATACTCCCCAGTTGCTGCTGGATAAATATAAAAAACAGTTCAAATTAAATGAAGTCTACGGTCTTCAAACAGGTGAAAAATCGGGGACTTTTATAAATGAAGTGATAATTAACCCGGGTCTTACGGAAGCAAAAAAGAAGATTGTGGCAGAGCTGGTAAATAAATATTATGTTGTTCTGGGTATGGGCGATACTCATCACGATGTTCCTTTGTTGGAACCGGCAAAAATCCGACTATTTATGAAACCCCATGATAAGCCCAATATTAGCATTCCGGAAGTTCCCGAATTAAAAGTGGTGGATGAAAGTACAGTAATTGAAACCGTCGAAACGGCAGTGGCTAATTTATCTAATAGATAGCAAGTAAAGCTATCATTTACTTCTCTTTGCTATTAATTATGTACACCGAATGGAAAAAGGTCATTTCGCGTCGCTGCTGCTGAGCTTGGTCGTTATCGCTTTCAATCGTAAATCATCAACTTTTGCACTATCCGGCCTCAGCGCTATGTGGATGAAGCACGCAATTTTCAAGATTGGTTCTATTCAAAAATCCGTTTCTGCGATGTACTTCCTGTAAGCGATGAACCAAGCAATCCTAATAAACATACGCCCTTTCACTTGGTAATTGTGGTCAGATTGTAGGGAAAAAACGCTGCGTTTCTTCGTAGCTATTTTTTTAAACCTCCTATTAATGTTGTTTTGCAAAACACAATGCAAATTATCCCATAAAAAAGTATATTGGTTTTTGATATTCAATATCAGTAAAAACCATTTGAGTATATATATAAGTTCTTGATTATGTTTAAAAATGTTATAAATAGTTATTGTCGTTCCTTTTAAATGGGTGTAGTATTTGACAAAAGACAAATTGGTATATTAATTGTTAAACGTAAGAAGATGTCATGGGTACCAGGCAACAAGTTAAAAGTTGAAATTGCCATGGAGGTGCTGACTGTTTAACCTGTTTAAAAGAAAGAAGGAATTGCCGTATGAGGAGTTCGGATATGTGTATGCAGATTCTCTCTTGTTTGGCCTCATCAATTCATCGGTGGAGAACGCAAGCCGGTGGATAGGTAGACCAGTAGACTCCCAAAAGATGGGGCGGGACTTGTCCGCACTCTGCCTTGCGGTTTTTCAATTATCCCTCGTGGACCTCATCCCTGATGAGGATGCAAGCAGCCGTGCTATCGGTGGCTTCATGAAACGGATTACAGAGCAATATGAGAACTTCGCCTTTGATACAGAGGTAACCAATGTCGGCATAGACTATATTCGAGCGGCGGGAGAGGATTTTCGGAACAAGCAAAAGAAAGAGAGCTTCCCAACTATGGTGCCCCTGGCAATCAGCAACATCACTGGCCTGGAAAGAAGCCACCAGAACTGGCCCGTCTGCACCGAAACCATTTACTCTATTATTGAAAACGTTCTTCAAACCTCACGAGCAGCCCTTAACGGGGTAAAAGATCATGCAAAGCTTGTTTGATGGATTCGATGGGACGTGAACAAAGACGTGGAACGTTTAACAAGTGCATGCAGTGAATCGGCAATAAAGCGGCCTCTGGCTGATGTCGCTATTAGACGAATTGTGAAAAGCAGAGGTTCCTATGAGCAAAAGCAAACGGGACCATCCGAAGTAAGATGACCTTAATCGACTGAGCGAAATGTTGCGGGAGATGGAGGAGACCAGTCGGCGCGCGTTCCGCGAAGCGACCGAGTTTAAACCCGGCGAGCTAACCCCGGAAGAGGAAGAGTTCGTCGGACGAGAAGGGCTGAACGCGCTTAATTACATTCCCCAGAAAGCACTCCAGAAACAGTCCGAAGCATCCCAGAAGTACGAAGAGAAGATGCGTAAACGGGCGGAAGTCATGACTCGACCTAAGACAGACCCGGAGCGTATCCAAATAGAAAGAGAAGAACGCGCACGGAATCTGCGAAAGATATTGCAGGATCGTTTTGACGGGTTCGGCTATGGCATGTTCTTGTTCGTAATTGTCGGATTTTCGGTGCTCATAATCGATAGCTACGGCTGGCCGATGGGAACTTTCTCCGCCCTACTTATGCTCGCCGTTCTCGAACTCAGCTATCGCTTGTATGCACGCCATTAGCTCTGCCCGCCGCTTGAGAGGGAGCGAAGAAAGGTCTAACGACTGGGTGCACCCAATCGCCCAAACGACGGGATCTGGGTGACCCTGGTGTTATTCTCTCTTTCTCCTAGTAATCATTCCTCTCTTGGAATCTTTAACTGTCAGCATTGGTAGGTGACATCAACGCCCTTCAAGTTGAAAAATGCTTCCAGGGATCGTTAAAAAAACGCATAATAACGTATCTATGTATTCACTTTTAAATATCTATTGACATGATGTCGGTTAAGTCTTTTTCTCTCTGAATATTTCTTTTCCATGTTCCTATATAAGGGATGATGTAGGGCAGAAGCCTCATTGAATAGTAAGGTGGGAACAGAGGTAATCCAGCGAGGTTGCCAACAACCATCAGCATGAGCAGGTTGTTTAAATTACCCCTTTCTTTCCTTAGTTCCAGTTCCAATCCATGAACGGTCATCCCATAAAAAACCTCGTTAAGCGCCTTTCTGCAGTCATTCAACAAAGTTTTGAAACGGGATATCAGGTGTGTGGGTTCCATGATCTCCGAGATTAACTTGTTTTTTACCTTATTACCAGCTATACTTGACAACAGGTGCTTGGGGATCTCTTGTCCATTCCTCCGTTGAGCCATCGTAGCTCTTCACGTTTTTATATCCGAGGACCTCGCTCAATATATACCGCCACGCTGTAGAGAACTTGCCGGTGTCACAGTATACGATAACCTCTTTTGACATATTCTTCCCTACAACGCCAGATGCCATCTCCCCTAAATCTTCTTTGTTTTTGAAGATTTCATCCTTTGTATATATCCAGGCTGCAGGAAATCTTTCGCACACTTAAACCTTTTCGATGCATGGCTATAATGTCCATAAATACCTCCTCGGAAATCATCGGCAATACCCCCTTTCAAAGGGGAAATTACCACATGTCTACTACCGGGGTGGTACACTTTTCATTCCCATTTCTGGTACATTATTGCATGCCCGTTGACATACCTGCAAGGATGTTTTACAGTGACGACAGCGCCTCTAAAAGTGTTGATTATTTACTATGATACGGGGATGGATTGCTCATAGAAGCAAAACCAGTGGCAATTCAGGCTATGTACGATAATGCAATAGATATGCTTTATTGACAAAAACGTGGGTGTGGTTAGAGCAGGCATGAAAAATTTACTCACCTTTAAAGGGTCAAAAATCGACCGAAGGAAGTTTTTGAAAATAATCGGGACAGGCATTGCGGGGTTCGGTAGCACAAGCCTTTTTGGTCCTGGCAAACTGATGGCTGCCAACAAGGAATTTACCGGTGTCCTTGTTGATACCACACGATGTATAGGTTGCAGAAGCTGCGAAGTAGCCTGCGCTGAAGCAAATAACCTGCCCGTTCCGGACATGGAAGACAAAAATATATTTGATAAAAGACGACGGGAGTCGACTACACAATGGACTGTTGTTAACCGATACAGGACCGGGAAAGGAGATGTTTATCTACGACCCTGTAGCCGACACAATGATCTGTCCTGCTGGTAAAAGATTGAAAAAGAGAATCTTCCACATACACCGTCAGAGCACAGAATATATCGGATTAAAGAAGGATTGTTCCGCCTGTCTATTGCAATCTCAGTGTACCAAAAATAAACTCGGCAGGACAGTTCATAGGCATATTCATAAAGAAAAACTTGATTCCATGTCCATAATAGCAAATACTCCACAGGCAAGAAGAAACATCAAAACCAGACAACATCTTATGGAACGATCTTTTGCACAAAGCACTCTCTATGGCTTTGATAGGGCACGGTGGAGAGGGTTATGGAAAGTAGCCATACAGGAATACCTCATTTCAGCAATACAGAATATCAAGACACTTGTAAGGTATTTGAAATGTCCAACAAGAGGTATGATAGGTGGTCTGGTTTGTTTGGACAGGAAACAGGGATTTATAAGTGGGAAACTGCCCTGGGTTCATGTTCATGCCGCAGCCTGTCTCTGCGGTTGGGTGTTGAAGTAAACCATAGCTGGGGCCTTCCTGTCAAAGTTTTGGTGCCATCGTCTTTCGTTGTAGAACATGAAATAGGTGGCAAGCCCTTTCTTCGCCTCCGCCATTGAACTATATCCCTTCAGGTATATATCCTCGTACTTGACGCTTTTCCAGAGCTGTTCGGTAAAGACGGTCCATACAGCGCCTCGAGCCCATCCGGAGCATCAGACGGCGCACCCTGTCACAACCCACATCATAGCCCTTTGCCCACAGTTCGTTGCGAATCTTCCGGCTTCCGTAAAACGGATACGCCAAATGGATCTCGTCGATCTGGCGCATAAGCTCCATGTCTTTCGCACTCAGAAGCACCGGAGTGTAGTAGACGCCAGATCTGCTTAAATCCAGAAGATCACATTGCCGTGTCACAGGAAGTTTATCCCCCTTGTCGATCATCGCTTTGCGCTCGCATCGCCTATGCGACCGAGCACACCTGATAAAAAATCGTTCTCCATCGAAAGCTGTCCGATCTTGGCGTGAAGATCCTTGACACTCGGCCCTTGTTCGGGTTTCCTGTCCTTGCTGAAAATATCCGGGGCATGTTCAAGAAGCTGCTTCTTCCACTCCGTAATCTGGTTCGGATGTACCTGGTACCGCTGGGATAGCTCAACGATTGTCTGTTCACCCTTAAGTGCCTCCAAGGCCACCTTCGCCTTGAACGCCGGTGCATGATTCCTTCTTGGTCTTTTGCTCATATGCCGCTCCTCCCTGAGTTTATTATAGAGCAGCGTTACCACTTATGCACCTGTCCAGTTTTACCCGACCATCTCTTTTGCTGCACACTTATTTGAGGTCGTATTTTTTTGCCCATTGGGAAACATGTATGGGGCTTTCGAGGACTTCCACCCCTGCCACGCGCAACGCTTCCTGCTTGCCAGTCACGTTCCCTGCAGATCCGCGCACAATAGCACCTGCATGACCCATCCGCTTGCCCTGAGGTGAATGGCGTCCCGCAATGTATGCGGCAACGGGTTTACTCATCCTCCTGGAGATGAACCCTGCGGCCTTCTCCTCCTGCTCCCCCCCCACCTCCCCTACAATGATCACTGCATCGGTGCCTTCGTCCTTTTCAAAGAGCTCAAGGATATCGGCAAGGTTCCTCAGGACCACGTGATCTGCGCCCATACCTACGACGGTGCTCTGACCCACATGACTTTCCGAGAGAATGCCTGCAAATTCATACGAGAGCGTACCACTGCGGGAGATGAT
>CAIJOT010000123.1 GCA_903822335.1 uncultured delta proteobacterium | reverse complement strand
CTTGTGCCCTTCAGGGTACTTGTGCCCTTCAGGGTACTTGTGCCCTTCAGGGTACTTGTGCCCTTCAGGGTACTTGTGCCCTTCAGGGTACTTGTGCCCTTCAGGGTAGATGATGTAGCGGATCAGATTTTCCATGGCCGTTTCGTCATAGGGCGAGATACGGCTGCCGCGGAAGACGTGGAACCCGAAAAGACGCCACCGACCGGCGTGGGAACTTTCGCAAGCGATTCTATCCCCCATCGACATTGAGCGATCGGCCGCACACCGGGCACTTGCCGCCGGGAGGCAGGTCAGTTTTCCTGAATTCCATGGTGCAGTGCCCGCAGGTTATAAACAGCGAGGTTTCGGCGGGGCGTTGGTGTTGTTCTTTTTCCGAGACGGCGGCCCGCTCCTTGGCCTCGGGCGCCTTTTGAGCCAGTTCCGTACGGACTTCCGGGGTAAGCGAACGTTTGACGACGTTGAGCATATGGGTAGCCATAATCCGTGTTGCGATGCGGACGTAGGTGAAGTGGTAGCCGCCCTCCGGGTCTTTCCATTGAATGCAGAGACGGTAGGCCTCGCGAATGGTGGCTTTCGGAAACAGCAAAGCCAGCGGTCCCAGGAGCAGAAATCGGCCTATGGTGAGGCGTCTTCGGACCGAGGAATCGTCGAGGAGCGAGACATCGACCACGCCGTCGAGGGGGATGCGGCCGAGTTCTTTTTCGCCGTCGTGTAGGATGAGGGATTCGTGGGTTGGCAGGCAAGCGATCATCCTGTCGGCCGGGACGGCGTTCAGCAGATCTTGCAAATTAGGGACACTCCCCCTATTAATATTTCCAGTTACAGTGTTCATTATAATGTGAAATCTACATGAAACATAGTATCAAGTCTATTATTTCTTGCAGGAAGCACTAAATAAACTTTTCATAGATCACCCAAGTAATTTTATTCTTCTTTACCGGCAACTTTCTTCTTTGCCTCCTGCAGAAAGGTTATCATCTCATCAAGATGATCTGGTGTGAGAGAAATACCTTTCTTTGTGGGGATCCATTCTCCTTCTTCATTTTCAAAGTAGGTTCTAATGTCGATATACTGCTTACCTTTGAATTCTTTTACTGTAACGATGATTTTGTCTTTACCTTTCGCTATCTCTCCGATATCCATAGAGCCTCCTAATGATAATCAATTTTTTTACACTTACCAGTCACTTACCATATGTCTATTTCATATATTATTGATCTTATTATATTTCATTGGCGGAGAGGGTGGGATTCGAACCCACGGTCCCGGCTATCGGGACAGCCGATTTCGAGTCGGCCCCGTTATGACCACTTCGGTACCTCTCCTCATCTGAAAGAATTTCTTCAATAATTGTTCACTTTTCTCTTTTAATACCCCACCCTGAACCTCAACTTTATGGTTGAAGGGAAGCTTGTTTACATCAATAACCGAGCCAAAGGCACCTCTCTTATTGTCAAAACAGCCAAACACAACCCTTTTTATCCTTGCCTCAATAATCGCTCCTGCACACATGATACATGGTTCCTTAGAAACAAACAGCGTATACCCGATAAGCCGGTAATTATTCACAACCTTTGAAGCCTTTTCGATAGCAAGAATTTCAGCGTGGGCTGTAGGTGAATTGGCATGTATTGTGAGGTTATGGGTTCTCGATATAATTTCTTTTTTCGGTGACACAACCATCGCACCTACAGGGACCTCTTCCTCTTCAAAGGCTTGTCCGGCTTCACTTAAACAAATCTCCATGAAATATTCATCATCCATATGTAAAATATACCTGTGATCGTATGTAAAATCAATCAAATGCAGCTATGTCTTGAAACAGCGGATGAGTGGAATGTAAGATGTCTTTTTTCATTTCAAGCACATAATCCGGTCTGGCCCCGTCCTTCCATCGGGGGTAACCCCCAACCCATACATATTGCAGAAGTTCATGAAACACCTCTCTGGTAAAAACATACTCGCCTATCTTTATCGTATGACCAGATTTATCAACAATCACAACTATTCTGGAAAGTTTTACATATTTCTCTATTATAGCCTCTATAATTTCTCTTGTTCTATATCCCTCCGGATTTTGCCTGAATAAATGTGGTTCCCTCGGAAAGGGAAAAAGCCTGTAGGTTTCACCTATAAAACCCCTTAAGTCAACTCCATTGATTGCACCCATGAGATTCCCTATATCCTTTCGGTCAATGACATATAAGTCCCAATCCATTTGAAGTTGTTCATCATGTGTCCGGGTAGTCAGTTCTGCTACATATTTGCAGAAATAGCCCGCAAACAAAAAGTAGTCGTTGAGCAATATCATGTCCGATTCTATATTAAAAAAACCGAAGGCTATCTCACCATGGCTCAAGGATTCAAATGCAAGGGGCATACTACCTCCTGATATGTGTCTGGAATATAACAGAAGGGGATTTTGAATGCAAATATAAATAGTCGGGGTTGCATAAGACATTCCCCTCTGTTATAGTAGAGCGCATGGATATCAATGCAAAATATGAAACATTAAAAGACATCCTACAACCTCTTGAAAAGGTTGTCGTAGCATATTCAGGCGGTGTGGACAGCACCCTCCTTTTAAAAGCCTGCGTTGATGTCCTTGAAAAAAAAAATGTGTTAGCTGTTATCGCTGCATCCCCCACATATCCCCTAAAGGAGATTGAAGAAGCAAAACATACCGCAGAGCTTATCGAAGCCAAGTATTTAGTTTTGAAAACCACAGAAATGGAAGATAATAATTTTACCCGTAACGACAGGGACAGGTGTTATTATTGTAAGTCACACCTTTTTGATGTAGCCTGGGAAGTGGCAAAAACAAAAGGTTTCAAGTACATAGTGGAAGGCTCAAACCTTGATGACATAAAGGATTTCCGGCCTGGCAGAAAGGCATGCATTGAAAAACACATTATAAGTCCATTAATGATGGCAAAACTTACAAAAGAAAATATAAGAGAACTCTCAAAAAGTCTCATGTTACCCACGTTCGACAAACCTTCCTATGCCTGCCTCTCATCGAGAATCCCATACGGAACTCCAATTGATATGGCGTTACTCAAAAGAATAGAGCTTTCTGAAGAATGTATAAAGGGTTTTGGGATACAACAAGTAAGGGTAAGATATCACGGTAACGTTGCGAGGATAGAGGCAATGGATACCGAATTTGATAAGATTATGGAGAATAGGGAAAAAATATCCGAAAGCTTGAAAGGCTACGGATTTACCTATATTACCCTTGACCTTCAGGAATACCGAACAGGGAGTATGAATGAGGTCTGAAATGGAATCGGCAACTGAAAATAACGGGTTGTTGCCCAGATCAATTTCGCAGGTAACCACAAAGAACATCTTGCGGCTTCGCCGTGAACCTTTGCCTGAAGGGCGACATCGAGTACGGGTTGGGGGGCCATCCATGTCGTACCTCCATGTGTACCCGGCTGAGGGATGAACGTTCCCAAAGGGACAATGTGTGCTGTCTGAGGAGGAACG
>CAIJOT010000122.1 GCA_903822335.1 uncultured delta proteobacterium | reverse complement strand
TGGGTCCCCGGGATTGAGGTAGCAGGTGTCCACGAACTTGTGGGAAATGCACTGATCATGAAAGGTGCGAAAGAAAGAACGACGAATCTTCGCGGTGAACCCTTGAGCGATGAAGGAAAACAGGATGTATAACGCGGGAAAGGTCATCACCGGGATTATTATATTCCTTATCATCGTTTTATCCCCTTTCTGGTATAATGGACTCACAGGGAAGACTGCTTATGTCCCTTTATTAAAGGTACCCGATACTGCGAAACAGTGTGTGGAGTCAACACAATACATGAAAGAAAATCATATGGAGTTGCTTAATTCATGGAAGGAAACTGCTGTGAGGCAGGGGAAAAAAACGTATACAGCGAAAGATGGGAAGACATACGGAATAAACCTTACAGGAACATGTATAAAGTGCCATGCCAATAAAGAGGAGTTTTGCGATAAATGCCACAATTATGCAGGTGTGAAATCTTACTGCTGGGACTGCCATAACTATCCGAAGACAGGCGCATGGGAACAAAAAACAGCAGGCAGTAGGAAGTAGGTAGTAGGCAGTAAACCTTTGATTGAGAACGTGTAATGCCTGATAAAGGACTAAAAAAAGTATGGGAAGTGAAATGAACAGAAGAGAATTCCTAAAGGTTGCCGGGCTTTCTCTCGCGGGATTGACAGGCTGGCAAACTTTCAATCTCTTATCTGGAGGAGCTTTCGCAAAATCTCTTCCGGGTGTTCAAAACTCAGTTCAAAAGCAATGGGGTATGGTGGTAAATATGGAGGCATGTTCAAGGAAAGCCGGGTGTAATGATTGTATAGATGCCTGTCACCGTATTCACAATGTACCTGATCTGAATAGCCCCAAGGATGAGGTGAAATGGATATGGACTGCCTCTTATGATAAGGTTTTTGCAGAGCAGGACCACGCTTTTAGCAACAAAGGACTAAAAAACAGACAGATTATCGTATTGTGCAACCACTGTGAAAACCCGCCTTGTGTAAAAGTGTGCCCCACAAAAGCAACATGGAAGAGGGAAGACGGGATAGTCATGATGGATTACCACAGGTGTATCGGGTGCAGATACTGCATGGCAGCATGTCCGTATGGCGCAAGGAGTTTCAACTGGAAGAACCCGAGACCCTTTATCAAAGAGATAAATCAGGATTTCCCAACTCGAACCACAGGCGTTGTGGAAAAGTGTAATTTTTGTGAGGAAAGGCTTGCTAAAAATCTTTTGCCTGCCTGTGTTGAGGCCTGCGAGGAGAAAGCACTGACCTTTGGTGACCTTAATGCGGCTGATTCGGAACTGAGAAGGATACTCAACACTAAATTCAGCATTCAGCGTAAGCCCCATCTCGGGACACAGCCGAAAGTGTACTATACGGTGTGAGAATATATGATTGAAAAAGCCCTTATAGGAACCCGAAGATACTGGAAATGGATCATGCTGTTACTCGTTGTAGGTATTATTGGTTTCATCTTTTACCTCCAGCAGTTAAGAGAAGGGTTGGGCATAACAGGTATGAGCAGGGATGTGTCCTGGGGTCTCTATATTGCTAATTTTACCTTCCTCGTCGGTGTCGCAGCGTCTGCTGTGATAGTGATTATCCCCTATTATCTCCATAACCACAAAGAGTTTGGCAGGATCACAATTCTGGGAGAGTTTTTAGCTGTTTCCGCAGTGATAATGTCCATACTCTTCATATTCGTAGACCTTGGCCAGCCAGCACGGGTTTTCAATATAATCCTTTATCCTTCGCCCACATCACTCCTCTTCTGGGACATGGTTGTGTTAACCATTTACCTGATGCTCAATCTCCTTGCGGGGTGGTACACCCTTGATGCAGAACATAAAAAGGAACCTGTTCCTTCATGGGTTAAACCCCTGATAATCTTGTCCATACCCTGGGCTATAAGTATCCATACAGTCACAGCCTTCATATACTCGGGTCTTGGAGCAAGGCCGTTCTGGCTCACAGCCCTTCTCGCACCCCGTTTCCTCGCTTCTGCATTCGCATCCGGGCCAGCCCTCCTCATCCTTCTATGTCTTACCATAAAAAAGGTTACACGATTCGATCCAGGAAAAGACGCTATCCAGAAAGTATCGCAGATTGTTACCTATGCTATGTGTATAAATGTTTTTTTTCTCCTTGTTGAGCTTTTTACCGCCTTTTATGGTGGAATACCTGAACACAGAGCTCCTTTTCTCTACCTTTTATTCGGCTTGGAAAAGAGTATCACCCTCGTGCCATGGATGTGGGTCTCAATCGTCCTGTCATGTATCTCCCTTATATTCTTGATTATTCCAGAAATTCGTAGAAAGGAGAACCTCCTTACAACAGCATGTATCATGGTATTCATATCCATATGGCTTGAAAAAGGCCTTGGCCTGGTGATTCCTGGATTTGTCCCTTCGCCTTTAAACCAAATATTTGAATACAGGCCAACGTTACCTGAAGTCCTCATCACACTTGGCATCTACGCCGTCGGGTTTTTAGTCCTGACAATACTGTTCAAAGTCACCACGACAGTGAAAGAAGAAGCGTCTAACTGATTCATGTGAAGAAAGGATAAATAATGGGCGATATAAAAAAGATGTTTAACCCTAAGACAATCGCACTGATCGGCGCTACCGAAAAAGAAGATGCTGTTGGCAGAATAACACTTGAGAATCTGCTCCTCTCAAAAGAGAGGAAGATATTTCCAGTGAATCCCAATAGAAAAAGCGTCCTTGGTTTGGAATGTTACCCAAATATCATGGGCGTCCCTGAACATATTGATCTTGTAATTATTGCAACGCCAGCTAAAACGGTGCCTGCAATAGTTGATGAGTGCGGGAAAACAGGAGTGGAAGGTATAATAATAGTTTCTACAGGCTTTAGGGAAATAGGCGAGGAAGGGAAAAAATTAGAGGACCAGATAATTGAGACAAGAAATAAATACGGGATGAGAATCATAGGGCCGAATTGTATGGGCATTATCCGACCCAACATTGGCTTGAAGGCATCCATGTTAAAGCCCGACCCTGAACCAGGGAATATTGCCTTTATTTCCCAGAGCGGTCAATTAGGAGAGGCTATGGTTGACTGGGGAATAGACGTACACATAGGATTCAGTATGTTCGCATCCCTCGGCTCAATGATTGATGTTGATTTTGGTGATTTGATAGACTTTCTCGGAGATGACTACGATACAAAAAGCATTATGATTTATATGGAAAATGTGGGAAATGCAAAGAAATTTTTAAGTGCGGCACGAGGTTTTGCCCGCAATAAACCGATCGTTATTTTAAAACCAGGAATATTTGCAGAAAGCGCAAAGGCTGTTCATTCACACACAGGCGCTGTGACAGGTAGTGACCAGGTGTACGACGCAGCCTTTAAGAGGGTTGGAATTGTGAGGGTTAAAGAGGTAGCCGATCTATATGATGTTTCAGAGGTCCTTGATTCCAAACATCTCCCAAAAGGACACAGACTGGCAATTATTACAAATGCTGGTGGGATTGGTATCATAGCCACAGATACGCTTTTATCGTTAGGTGGTGAACTTGCAGAGCTCTCTGATGAAAGCTTTGAAAAACTTAATGCGGCCCTCCCGCAATACTGGAGTAAAAGCAACCCCATAGATATATTGGGGGATGCAGATATTGAACGGTATATCAAGGCCATTGATGTATGCTTGAAAGATCCAAATGTAGACGGTATTCATGTGATTTATGCACCCCGGGCCATCGCAAAACCTGTTGAGCTTGTAAAAGCTATCATCGAGGTAGCTAAGCATACTCAAAAACCCATCATCGGAACCGGCATGGGTGGGAAGGATGTCCAGGAAGGTATTGAACTACTCCGCCACAACAATATACCAGCCTATAAAACCCCCGAAGAAGCCGTAAAAACCTACCTCTACATGTATAAATATAAGAGAAACCTCGAGTTGCTCTATGAAACACCTTCAGAGCTCTCCGTAGGCACAACATCACCAAAATTTCATTTAAAAGCACTCATAAGGAAGGCCATAAAAGAAGGGACAACTATTTTAAATGGAGAAGAATCCACAAGTTTCCTCACAAACTATGGCATTCCTGCAATCAAAACCCTTGTAACTCAGAGGGTTGAAGAGGCTTTAAGAATAGCAAAAGACATGGGTTATCCAGTAGTACTTAAAATTGCATCTCCTGACATCCCCCACAAGACTGATGTAGGTGGCGTGATTACAGGGATAGCGTCTGAAGGAGCATTGAAAGAGGCTTATAACAGGTTAAAAGAAAGAGCCAGGGAAATTGTTCCTCCTGGGAAGATAACAGGTATAACGATTCAGAAGATGCTGGAGAAAATAGATTATGAAATCCTGTTAGGTGCAAAAAAGGACAGAGATTTTGGCTCTGTGATAATCTTTGGTATGGGAGGTATAGGCACAGAAATATTCAAAGACTTTTCAATAAAATTACCCCCATTAAATCAGACACTGGCAAGAAGACTGATGGAAGAAACAACAGTATATAAGATACTTCAGGGTTACCGGGGAAAACCATCGGCAGACCTGAGACAATTGGAAGAAATTATCGTCAGTTTCTCCAATCTTATCGTTGATTTTCCGGAGATTGGCGAGATGGATATAAACCCAATTGCTATTTCTGATGGTAAGGCATTTGCCCTTGATGCAAGGATTATTATAGATAAGGATGCCCTCGATTACACAACCCAGTATCCGCACCTTGTTATTACCCCGTATCCTGCACGTTATATCATGCCCTGGACATTGCCTGATGGGACAGAGGTACTCATGAGGCCCATAAAACCTGAGGACGAGCCATTAGAACATGAGATGCTCACCACACTTTCAGAACAGACATTAAAAGAAAGATTTTTCAGTGTTATTAAAGACATCACCCATGAGATGCTCATACGGTTTTGTAACATAGACTATGACAGGGAAATGGCAATTGTTGCAGAAGTGAAGGAAGGTGAAAAAAGAAGGATTGTTGGGATTGGAAGGCTCATCATCGAACCAGATTTCAGGAGCAGCCAGTTCGCTGTTCTTGTCCATGACGATTTTCAGGGAAAGGGCTTGGGGTATACGCTCATTGATATGATGATCGGGATAGCCCAGGAAAAAGGGCTGGAAGAAATCTACGGTATCGTCCTCACAGATAACGATCGCATGGTGAAGGTCTGTAGAAAGTTGGGGTTTGTAAGGACTTTATTGCCCGACGGGATAAGCAGAGTCACACTGATGCTCAAATAAATATTGCAACAGATGTGCTATAGTGCTATAAAAGTAAAAAAATCAGGAGGGGGGTTAGTATGAAAAAAATATCTTTTTTCGTAATACTCTTAATTATCTTAATTCCGTTCGTTGTTATCTCTGCTCCCAAGGATACACTCAAAAATGCGACAGATTATATCCTTTCGGTTCAGGATGATAGCGGGGCATGGTCAAGACTCAAAGGAGAGTTTCCGGCAGAAGCAGAGCCCACAAGCTGGGCTATAAAAGTTCTTGCCATGAATGGGATAGCACCGGACAAGGTTGAAAAAGGTGTCGCCTTCCTTCTAAAGGATCAAAAACCTGACGGAAGCTGGAACAGCAACACAGCTTACGCAGCCTTCGCAATCCTTGGGCTCAAGCAAGCAGGAAAAGGCGATGAGGCAATAAAAAAGGCCGTTGAATACTTAAGAGAAGTTCAGGACAATGATGGAGGATTCAAAAGGATAGGCAAGGAAGGTGCTCCGTTAACGATATATACCGCAGTGGTATTGTGTGCGTTAAAAGAAGCAGGATACGAAACAAAAGACCCTATGGTCAGGAAAGCAGTTGACTGGTTAATGGGCTGTCAGAATGCTGACGGTGGCTATGGCATGCCAAAAGGCGCACCATCTCTTGCACCAAGCACTGCCTGGGTGATCAGGGCGCTCTTAGCTCAGGGCGTGGCTCCATCAACACCATTCATCCAGGACGCTGTTGGGTGGTTATTAAAAACCCAAAAACCGACTGGAGGTTTTTCTGCGGTTCCACCAGCACCTGAAGACCCGGAAATTACCGCCTTTGTGATTATAGCGTTAAGTAGACTAAAAGACAAAACAGATACAATAAATAAGGCAGCAGAATACCTTGCGAAGGTTCAGCAACCTGATGGTGCCTATATAAGCGCTACACCAATGCAGTTTAACAAAGTGCCAAAGAAAAATACACAGACAACGTGTTTTGTAGGGTGGGCGTTGTCGGAATTGAAGTAGAAAACCATGTTGCGAGTTACGAGATCATAACCCGCAACCCATAAAGGGCATTATTGACGGTGAAATTACTCCGAAGAATAAGTAAGCACAACATGGCGCTCGTGGGCTTGATTATCCTCGTCCCCATGTTTTTATGCGCCCTCTTTGCGCCCTTCATCTCCCTCCATGATCCTGTTGAACCAGATTTACGGAATATCCTCACATCGCCATCCTTTTCACATCCCTTTGGCACGGATACTCTCGGGAGGGATGTATTCTCACGGGTGGTATATGGAAGCAGAATATCCCTCCTTGTGGGATTCGTTTCCGTTGGCATCGCAACTTTAATAGGTATAATGATTGGTGCTGTTTCGGGTTACTATGGTGGCATTATTGATGAACTCATTATGAGGTTTGTAGACCTGGTGATGTGTTTTCCCACCTTCTTTTTGATACTTGCCGTGATTGCTCTGCTTGAACCGAGTATATGGAACATCATGATTGTAATAGGACTCACAAACTGGATGGGTATTGCACGGCTTATCAGGGCTGAAATTTTGAGTATAAAGAATAAGGAATTTGTCCTTGCAGCAAAGGCTCAGGGCTTTTCAGAGTACAGAATCATCTTTAAGCATGTGCTACCCAATGCACTCTCGCCAGTGTATGTGGTTGCTACCCTCGGGATTGGAGGGGCGATTCTCACGGAATCAGCACTCAGTTTCTTAGGGATCGGGGTTCAACCACCTACTCCAAGCTGGGGGAATATCCTGACCCAGGCGAAAGACAATATAGAAGTGGCCTGGTGGTTGAGTCTCTATCCTGGACTCGCAATATTCCTCACGGTCATGGGTTATAACCTCTTTGGAGAAGGCCTGAGAGATATTTTTGATCCAAGACGCCGCTATCAGTTACGGTAACCATAAAAATGATGCTTGTGAAAAAAATATATTATGCAGTATAATTGTTATCCATCTTCCAATATCATATGAAAACGTTTGTCCCACTCAAAGATATTGAATCAGTGCTCCCGATCCTGTCTGACATTGCAATATGGGGTGGCGTGTCAGATCAACAGCGTTACAAAATCTTCAAGCAGTTAGAAACCGGGATATTTAAACAAGGAGAATACATCTTTCAAAAAGGGGAAGAACCTTCGCACATTTATATCGTCAAAAAAGGCAAGATTGGTCTCCATATCAGTGCCAAAGGGGTCAATCTTGAAAAAAAAACGTTAGCGGTCGGTGAGTGCTTCGGTGTAGCTTCTTTGATGGCAATGCAGAGGCACACAGCCACGGCTATCGCCCTTGAAGACAGCGAGGTCATGGTCCTATCAAGGCAAGCTGTTCTCCAGTTACAGCAAGAAGATATCGAATTGTTTGCTCTTCTGATGATGAATATCGCAAGAGAACTTGCACGGAGACTCACACTGACAGACGACATCCTCCTCCACTATATACAGACACACAAGGGTGGTTAACCATCGCTTCCCCTGAAAATAGATTTTCATTCTTATTTTTGCCGACGAGTCGGCATGGGTGTTTCATGTGGTAATCGGTGTTCTTCAACGTTCATGAAGCTGTTTGTTTGTGGAACGCATTCCGGCCTTAAATGATTGACGCAAGGGAACTCTTGATATCGGATTGCGGATATCGGATTGCGGAATGAAAATCCGAAATAAGAACGTGGATTGTATTTCTCCGAAATCAGCAATCTGCAATGGGATGTGTCATTGCAAGACCCCTTTTGCTTTCCAGGAGGAACGTCAAACAGTTTCCTTGTCAAAGATTGATTCCTCTGTTTTTACTTGACATGAAATACTGAAAAACATAATATCTTTAAATAATTGCAAGGTACCGGTATGCTATTATGAAAGACAGCCAAAAAAAAGACATACAAGACACAACCTTCGATATTAAGAAGACGGTAGACTATTGGGTTGAAAGCGCGACATACGATTTTGAGACAGGAAAGGTTCTCATTAAATCAAAGAGATACCCTTATGCGCTTTTTTTCGGTCATCTTGCACTCGAAAAAATCCTTAAAGCTTTAATCGTCAAAGCAACCGGTCAACACGCCCCTTATTCACATTCATTAACATTCCTTGCCGATAAAACAACCATAGAAATTCCGGAAACAACCATGGATAGGCTTGCAGAGTATATTGAGTTTCATATTGAGTCCAGATATCCGGACGAAAACAGGGAATTTTATAATAAATGCTCGAAGGAATTTACTATCCTAAAATATAATGAAATTGAAGAGGTATGTAATTGGTTGACCAAGAAATTAGAAATGTGATTGTAAAATTTGTAGATTTGTTGGCTACAAAGGGCATCCGTGTAAAAAAGGCTGTATTATATGGCTCCCATGCTTCAGGAAGAGCTAATTCAGACAGTGATCTGGATGTTGCCATTATATCACCTGATTTTGGAAAAGACAGGTATGAAGAAAGAAAAACTCTTTTACAGACAGCATGGAGGGTAGACCCGAGGATTGAGCCAATACCCTTTTCATTGAAATCTTACGAACATGATACCTGGATTCCACTTATTCACGAAATCAGACAAAAAGGGGTAGAGTTAGATTTGTATGCCACTGTTAAGCCTGCAGCAAAGCCAGACAGGCTGTCAGGGCTATACAATAAGTCATCAAAACCTCGCAGGATCACTATACCTTCACAAAAATAAAGGATTTTAAAATATGGCAAAAGAGTCCTGTCCCCGAACGGGGGAATGACAACGAGCTTGATAAAATGTCTTTAACTGTTCACTATTCACTGAAGTATTCCGCAATCCGCAATCGCCAATCCGAAATGGGATGTGTCATTGCAAGACCCCTTTTGCTTTTCCAAGAGGAACATCAAACAGTTTCCTGATTTTTAAAGGATTTCCCCTTATTCCCCCATACCGTTAGCTAAAATTGTGAGCAAAAAATCATGAAATGAGATATAATAGAACTATATGAAAAGGTTACAACTTTATTTGGAAACTTCGGTCTGGAACTTTTACTTTGCAAATGATGCCCCTGAAAAAATGGACATAACAATTTCCTTCTTTGAAAAGGTTAAACAGGGTGAATACGAGATATTTATATCTGACGCAGTGATAAGCGAGATGGCAAAAGCAACAAAAGATAAAGAGCTCCTCCTGTTAAATCTTATTGAAGAATATATGCCTTATAGACTGGTTGTAAACGAACAGATTATAGAACTTGCTCATAAATATATTTCTGAAGGCGCATTGCCTCAAAATAAGATGGAAGATGCAATCCATGCCGCAACCGCAACAGTCTTTGAAATGGACGCCCTGATAAGCTGGAATCTAAAGCATTTGTCGAACCTGAAAAAAATGGAGATGATTAACGGGATAAACTTAAAAGAGGGTTATACAAAAAGATTACAGTTAATAACCCCAATGGAGGTTTCAGATGAGGACATACGATAAATCGCTAATAGAAGTCTGGGAGTGGAAGGAAAAGGTTTACGATGAGGTCAAGGGATTATCCCCGGAAGATTATATTAAGAAAATCAAGAACGATGCCGATACTATCCTCTCCAGAAGTCACGTTGAACTGGTCTCAACTTCTTTCTCTGATAAACGTAAAAAAGTGGCATAAGTGAATAGTGGAAAACCCGTGAAGCGTTATACGTGAAGCGTGAAGCGTTATAAAAGGAGATACGAGGAACGAGATACGGGTTCTAAGATTTTCCCTAACCCTTTTCTTTTCACTGGAAGCTTTCATTGGCGAAACGAACTACCCCGCGACAAGCCCCCGAGTATGGACCTGCGGGGCAATCAAGTAACGGAATCAGCGAATTGCGTCCCCGTTCGCGTCCCGTTAAACAGACGTCTTTAGAAGACACGGAGTATATGGGTGCAACGTATGGAAGATTACATAGATATTGTGAGACGAATATTTAACGGCACCAGATATGATGCTTCAGATGAAGACATAAAAAGACTCGCGGACAACATGGTTCTTCTTGAAAAAAGGGGACTGGGCAAGCTCAATAAGAGGCTGATTGATAGCAAGGGAGGAGTTTGGGCTACAATTGCAGAGCACAATTTTGCCGCCATATTGGTTTCGAAACTTTGCTCTGCAATTCCAATAGACTATGAACCTGATGGGCTACAGCGGCCACCCGATTTCAAAGTTGATATGGGAGACATCACCTTTTGGATACAGATGAAAGACCTATCCAAGCTGGCAAGAGAAAACAGACAAGAAAAAATGATACAGGACATTAAGGAAGCAGCAAAGCAAATTAAAGTCGGGAAATTCTACAGTTGCAAGTTGTCGGACGATTTTACGAAGGGTTGTCTGACCGAGCTTATAAAATTCATGAACGATAAGGCGGTGTTTGCTCTTGAAGAAGAAAGTTTCCTTTTTACAGGCAAAAACAATGAAAAGGCCGAAGTTAAGTTTTGGTTTCCCGGAAAGGTAGCGTTGTCTCAATTGACTCTCGGTTATGCCGGTGATTTAGAGGTAGTGAAAATAACGGGATTGGCCAGAGATCAAATAAAAGGAAGCTTGCGTAAGGCAGTAGAGGCGTTTGATTGGGACGTTGACCAGAGAAATATCAATCTCATAGTTATGGAAGCCGACAATAAAGAAGACATAGATATATGCGAAGCAGTGTTTGGAACAGAGTATGAATTGTTTGCTGTGGATAAGCATTCCTGGTGTAGAAAAAATGATGGATTATTTAACAATTCCGATTTCTCCGCAAAGGTTGCCGGTGTTATCGCCATGAAAAGAAAGAGCGAATGGGTTGAGGAAATCTCCACTCTTTCTCCTGAAGAAGTGGTAAGACGGCTTTCTCCCCAAGAGAAGGAAATATCTAACGGTATGACGCCAGAGGAAATCAAGAAAACGCTTGAATGGAAAAGTCCCGGACCTATTGCCGACTATTCTCTGATTCTGTATATGAACGATGGGTTTAAACATCTCCTTGAAAACATAAAGAGACTTTTTAGCTTTGACAAGATTGTTTATTACAACATGAGGCCGACTATGAGAAAGGGCGATTTTGATTGAAAACAAGGAAGGAGGTGGGACGTTGTTTCATGCGTTACATTGGTTCCGGCAAACAGATATTGCTCTCCGGTAATCTTTACCTGTTCCCGATCGATGCTTTCACCGCTTTGTAGATGTATCCATAATCCAGAGAGATTTTATCCATGATTCTTGAATAACCCATTGCAGGTAAAACATGAGCTTTTTGCATAGAATGGAGAAAATAAGGCCAACAGCCAATTAACGGCAATCCCCCTTCTCTTTTGCCGATTCGTATAACATGCAATCCTCCAAACTACATGCCTTCTGAGCATCACTGCATCCACGTGTGGTATTGCCCATACTCAAATATGCTAACCCACGGTTTTTGTATGCTTTAGCATCATCCGGTTTAAGACGGATAGCTTTGTTGTAATCCTCAATTGCCCGCTGGTACTGACCGAGGCTATAGTATGCTCCCCCCCGGTTGTTGTATGCTTTAGCATCATCCGGTTTAAGACGGATGGCTTTGTTGTAATCCTCAATTGCACGTTGGTACTGACCGAGGTTATAATATGCTATCCCCCGGTTTACGTATGCAGCGGCATAATCCGGTTTAAGACGGATAGCCTCGTTGTAATCTTCAATTGCTCGCTGGTGTTGACCAAGACCATCGTATTCATTCCCTCGGTTGTAGTATACCGAGGCATCATCCGGTTTGAGGCGGATAGCCTCGGTGTAATCTTCAATTGCTTTTTGGTACTGATTAAGCTTTCCGTATGTTAACCCCCGGTTATAGTAGGCACGGGCATCATCCGGTTTGAGGCGGAGAACCTCGTTAATATCCTCAATTGCCCGCTGGTACTGACCGAGGTTATGGTATGCATTCCCCCGGTTACCGTATGCATCGGCATCATCCGGTTTGAGGCGGATGGCCTTGTTCAGATATTCAATAGCCTTTTTTGGGTCAGAGTATTTGCCGTCCTGCCAGAGCGCCATGGCTTTATCAAACCACTCAACGGCGGTAAGGCCTTGTGAGGCTTTTTGAAACTGGCTTTTTAACTGT
>CAIJOT010000121.1 GCA_903822335.1 uncultured delta proteobacterium | reverse complement strand
GCTACCCTTTTACTCTATCTCGATATGGAAACGGCAAAACGTGAGATACCAACTTTGAGAATGATATATGAAGAAAAAGGTATCTTGAAAAGAAGGGCACAACGCATTGCGAAGATAGTAAAAAACAGGTGTCCGGCACTTTCAGTATCAATAGTAGAATTATCCTCTGAAGTTGGTGGAGGCACCCTCCCTGATGTATTATTACCGTCTTTCGGAATCGCATTAAAACTTCATACCATCAGTGTCGAGTCCTTTGAAGAAAGGTTGAGAAACCTCACAGTTCCGATTATCGGGAGAATTGAAAGAAATACACTTCTCCTTGATATGAGAACGATACTGAAGGACGATGAACCGTTTTTAATTTCAGGCATAGAAACTGCCCTTCAGGATGGAAAATAGATTCCGTATCATTTGCGATGAAGGAGATAAACGGCTTGACGTATTCCTCTCTGAGAAACTTTCCATAACAAGAACAAAAGTAAAAGCCTTAATCGAAGAAGGGCATATCCGTATTGCCGGAAAATTACCGAAACCATCCTTAAAAACAAAGAAGTTTATGGAGATTGAGGGGGAGATTCCGGAAGAAGCACCCTTAATCCTCACACCACAGGATATTCCACTTAATATTCTTTATGAAGATGAGTATATCCTTGCCATTGATAAGCCAAAAGGCATGGTAGTCCACCCCTCCTTTGGCCATAAAGAGGGAACCCTGGTAAATGCGGTCCTTTCCTACCTGATGAAACAGGAGACAGGAGACAGGAGACAGGAGATAGGAGATAGTTTAAATCCGAATTCCGCAATCCGAATTCCGCAATCCGAAATCCCTGGCCAAGACCTGCGGTTTAGCAGGGCAGGCCGCAATCCGCAATTACATATGAGGCCCGGGATTGTTCACAGACTCGACAAAGGAACTACAGGCGTTATTCTTGTTGCGAAGGATGCGAAGACCCAGGACATGCTCTCCTCACTCTTTAAGGAAAGAAAGGTACAGAAGACATACAGGGCAATCGTTGAAGGGGTGGTGAAAAAGGAAAATGGCATTATTGAAGGCAACATTGGAAGACACCAGACAGACAGGAAAAAGATGGCTCTATTAAAAGCAGGGGGAAGAGAAGCTGTAACAGGATTGAAGGTGATACAAAGACTAAACGGATTCACATACATTGAAGCATATCCGAAGACAGGCAGAACCCACCAGATAAGGGTTCATCTGTCCCATACAGGACATCCTGTGGTTGGTGATGAGATATACGGGAAAAAGGCGAAAAAGATTGCTGACAGGCCACTTCTCCATGCTTATAGAATAGAATTCAGGCACCCTGTGAAGAATAGGACGCTCTTAATAGAAGCCCCTGTACCGGAAGACATGGAAGAGTTTATAAGAAGAAGACAGAATTCAGAAGATAGAAGTCAGAATGGGTTCTAAAGATTTTATTCTAAATTCTGAATACTGAATGTTTTCAGAGGTTTATTGTACATGAAATTCGAACTGAAAAAGACAGGAAATTGGTCATACTTCTCTATCCCTCAACTCGAAGAGCTGAATATTACCCATGGTTTCTTTACAAAGGCATCACCATCACATGTATTGAAGGGTGATGGGAAAAACATGTTTCTTGACACTTTTTTTCTTAAAGACTTGATAATAATGCATCAGGAGCATGGAGACAGAGTCCATACCATAAGAAATGGCGAGAGACCGGAATCAGGAGATGCCATCATACTCCTTGAAAAAGGTGTTGCTGGTATTATAAGAACTGCCGATTGCCTCCCGATTATCATCTGTGAACCTGATGTTCCGATAATATCCATAATCCACGCAGGGTGGCGCGGAACTTCAAAGCGGATTACACAAAAGACGGTTCGTAAAATGTCTGCACTCGGAGTAGCTGTAAATAAGCTGGTGGCACTTCTGGGCCCCTCGATAGGTTCATGCTGTTATGAGATAAGGGAAGATGTCTATAATATGTTTAAACAAGAGGGTTTCACCGAAAACATCTTCAGGAGAACAGAACATGCCCTGTTTTTAGACCTGAAAAAGGCGAATATCGAGATGCTGAGGAATGAAGGCATAGAGGAAATATACGACACAGGTTTATGTACTTACTGTGATGAGGATCTTTTCAACTCTTACAGGAGGGGAGACAGGGATAAGAGACAGATAAACTTTGTTTCTTTGAAAGGATAGGGTATAATTTAAAAAGGTGCATGAAGCAAAACATATCCCATTGCGGAGGATTATGCATAAGACAGGAAATCTTGGGTTGGGGAAATATCTATGAAATATAAGAAGGAAGCTTATTTTACCCTCATCATTTCCCTGATTTTTGGTTTTCTCATATACCTTGAAACACAACTTCCCTTTTTCAAGAAATTCCTTCCCATCGGGGAGAATAAACTCATCGTCATTATACTCAACATCAACCTCCTGCTCATCCTTCTCCTCCTCTTCTTAGTCTCCAGAACACTTGTGAAAACGTATATAGAAAAAAAGAGGGGTATCTGGGGTTCTGGACTGAAAACGAAACTCACCGTGACATTGCTCTTTATTTCCATTATCCCATCATTCACACTCTTTATACTTGCTACTGGATTTTTCCAAGTGAGCATGGATAAATGGTTCAGCCAGAAGATAGAAGACACAATAGAAAGCGCATTAGAGTTTTCCCAGTTCTACTATGAAGACCTATTGCAGCGGTATGAAAAGACGAGTGTATTGCTTGCGAAGGAGGTTGGCAGGCAAAGGCTCTTAGAAAATGACAGCGGTTTGAATGCATACATGAAAAAAACTACAAAGACACATCTCCTTGGATACCTCTCTATTTACGACCTCTCCGGCAATCTGATTAAAAGCAACATCAGCCTTCAGGATGGAATAGAACACGAACTTTCTGAAAAGACAAAGATATTGGAAAAAGAGAATGCTGTAAGGTCAGTTATCCCTCTGAAGAGCGGGGAACTAATTATGGCTGGCACAAAGATCATTGATGAATCGGGCAATGCACAGGCCATATTATTTGTGGGAGATATCATAAAGGTTCATGGGACACAAAGGATACAGGAGATTGCCTCTGCAAATAAGGAATTTAAAGAAGCAAGGCCTTTCAAAAAGATATTGAAATACAGTTTCTATATACCTCTGTCCCTTATTACCATTATGACAATTTTTTTCTCTGTCTGGGTAGGGATGAAGATGGCAACAGAGATTACCATCCCGATAGAGAGAATGAAAGAAGGCGCTTCTATCATAGCAAAAGGTTCTTTTGACATTAATCTCGAAGACAGGGGCAAGGATGAGATAGGCACACTTGTGAGGGCATTCAACAGCATGGCCAAAGAACTAAAGATCACGAAAGACGAGATTGAAGAAAAGAGAAGGTATATGGAGGTAATACTCGACAATGTAGCTACGGGTATTATATCAACGGATGAAACAGGCAACATTCTTCTTATGAATAGAGCCGCTAAAAACATACTTGGTATGGAGGGGGAAGGATGGACAGGAATCTCCTTGAGGAAGATTCTTGGCAATGATTTCAGGCGGATAATGAAGTCCTTCTTGAAAGAGGCCAGGGGGACAGATAGTGGGAGTGTCACCAAAGAGATGAGGCTGAATTTCAAAAAGGATGTGACATATATCAGGGCATCCCTGACAATCTTGAAGGATGAAGAGAAGAGGGCCGAGGGGTTCATCATCACCTTTGATGATATTACCCATATAGTGAGGGCCGAAAAGCTCGCTACCTGGAGAGAGATTGCCAAAAAGCTGACCCACGAGATAAAGAATCCATTAACGCCTATCATTCTTTCCGCAGAAAGGATAAGGAGGAAATTGCTACCCCATTCTGGAGATAAAGATAAGGAAGTGCTCGATGAGACAACCTCTATCATCATAAAGTCAGTGGAGGACATAAAAGGGATAGTGAATGAACTGACAAAATTAACCCATATTTCACAGGCAAAAGCCATTGAGGACATCAACTCCATAGTGGAGGAGACGATTGACCTGTATAAGAATCTTTACCAGAATATTGCTTTCCAGTTTGAGAAGGTAAAAATCCCTCAATTCAGGTTAGACAGAGACGGGATAAAGCGGGTGATGATAAATCTCATTACCAATTCAGTAAAAGCAATAGATAGCAGGGAAGGCACTATCACGATCAATACACGATACGATGAGGAGAAAAGAACTGCCACGATAGAGGTTGCCGATACAGGGAAGGGCATCGTAGACGAGGACAAAGGGAAAATTTTTGATCCCTATTTCACCAAGGAAAAAGAAGGTATGGGACTTGGACTTGCCATAGTCCATTCGATTATTTTGGAGCACCACGGCAGGATACATGTAGAGGACAATGCTCCGCAAGGGACAAGGTTCATCATAGAACTGCCGATTATAGAGGCATAACGTCCTGTCCTTCAAATACTTTTACAGTATCGTTGATATTTCTCTCGAACTGCAGAAAGGGGATTCCCTTCGCGCTTCCGCACTCCATTCCCGTAAATATGTTCACAAGGAGTTGTATTGCTTCCTTTTTGAATAAGGAGAGGTTTTCCTGAAGCACGACTACGAAATGACCGGGTGTAACCATACTTGGATGAAGAATCGTGTGCTCACGCAGTATAAGGGAGATGATGTGCACTGTCCGAACATCTGTGCAGGTCTCCGCCATTGCACATCAAACGATTCAAATCCTTATGTATGGTCGGGAATGGAGTCTGGAGTGCGGAAGGAATATCTCTCCTTAAAGAGGATTTTTCTGTGATAATACCAGATTGCAAGCAATAAGATACATCGCTGTTCTCAAGGAAACCATCTCTTCCACTCGCCAACTCAAAATTTTTACCCTTTCTATTGCCGGGGCTTGCGCCTGTCCCCGTAAGGGGGTCGCCCCTTCTTCAAGCAAAACTTGTGGAGCCTCCCCCTCTTGCTCGCTGTGCAAGCTGGATAGATTCCCAAGAGCGACGCAAGCATTGCAAAATCTCCAAGGGAACCCTCTTTACAGGTTGTTGCCCAAACCCATTGGGTGCTTTTCAGGCAAAAAACCGGAAGAACTTTGCGGCTTTGCCGGGAACCGTTTCGCGAATTGCGACTTCGAGCACGGAGCAAAACAGTGTGCCGACTATATTGAAATACAAAAGTCAGGAAACTTCAGGATTCTTTATGATTGACAAAAAAATCCTCGTTTCTTATACTCTTTTTAGATGAAACCCCTCGTATTTTCTATTATTTTCCTATTTATGGTCGTAACAGCAGCCTTTCCCTTAACCGTCAATGAGCATGCCCCCTTATTCTACTTACGGGACAATAACGGCGAAGGGTTTTACCTGAGCAACTATATCGGGAATACAAAAAAGGAACCTGTGAAGGGTATCATCCTCAATTTCTTCTCTTCTGCCTGTAAGCCCTGCAAGAACGAACTCCCTGTATTAAACTCCTTAACGGATGAATTGAACCAGAAAGGTATCAAGGTTATTATCATCGGATACAAGGAGGACTTTGATGTCATTACAGACTTCCTCACGAAACTCAAAGTGGATAAACCCATCATCTTAAGCGATGTATATGGCAAGGTAGGGGGTAAGTACGGCGTCTACTATCTTCCCTTGACCATCCTCATAGGTTCGGACGGGAAGGTGAAAGACATTATAAGAGGTGAACTGCCTGATATGGAGAAAGTCCTTAAAGAAAAGGTAAGGAGCTGCTACGGTAATACTCCCCCGTTTCCTTCTAACCATCCTCTTTATCCTCATATTTACTATTCCATCATTTTCTGCAGAAACACAGGCAAAGAAGAAAATCGTTGAAAACTACATAGCGGTATTCGACCTTGAGACGAGAGGGAAGGTAGACAAAGACATCTCCTATCCCCTATCAGAGAGTATAAGAAGGGAACTTGTCCACTCAGGCAAATATTCGGTTATAGACAGAAGCAACATGGACAAGATACTGACAGAGCAGAAGTTCCAGTTATCAGGTTGCACCGCATCTGCCTGTATCGTAGAGGCAGGACAACTTGGGGAAAACATACTACCTTTCTCTTTCATTGGTGAATGTAGAATCAGGGAAGATTGAAAACGTGTCAGAGGATGAGTGTAAATGCGAAACAGACGAACTGATAGGTGCAAGTAAGAGGCTTGCACAAAGACTCCTTGGAGTGACTGTTACCACAGGTCCTCCAAAAGCTGCTGCCGTTGGCATGGAACTTGTCTTTGTCAAGGGTGGCTGTTATCAGATGAGTGATACCTTCAGTGACGTCAAGGATGATGAAAAACCTGTCCATGAGGTCTGTGTCTCTGATTTCTTCCTCGGTAAGTACGAAGTCACTCAGGGACAGTGGAAGGCTATAATGATGGGGAATAATCCTTCAGACTTCAAAGACTGCGGAGACAACTGTCCTGTAGAAAACGTAAGCTGGAGCGATATTCAGCAATTCATCCAAAACCTCAACCGGAGTACAGGCAAAGGATATCGCCTTCCCACAGAAGCAGAATGGGAGTATGCCTGCAGAAGCGGGGGAAAGAAAGAAAGATACTCAGGCACAAACGATGATCTCGATGACTATGCATGGTATGACTCAAATTCCGGAAATAGAACCCATCCCGTAGGTCAGAAAAAACCAAACGGTTTAGGTCTCTATGACATGTCCGGGAATGCCTGGGAATGGGTTCAGGATTGGTATAATTCAGGCTATTATAAAAATAGCCCCAAAAATAACCCCAAAGGTCCCTCTTCCGGCTCCGACCGGGTAGTGCGTGGCGGTAGCAGGTACGACTTGCCGATTTACCAGCGGTGTTCTAATCGCAACTATGGCTACGCCCCGTCGGGCGTATACAGCAATATCGGCTTCCGCCTCGCAACAGAAAAGTAACCATTGAGTGAAAACTCGTCACGGATTCTAAAGGTTCTTCAAATTTAGCCGAATCTGTGCTATAATACATACATGAAGACGATTTGTACGAACAGGAAGGCATACCACGATTACCATATTGAGGAGACCTTTGAGGCTGGTATTGCCCTTACAGGAACAGAGGTGAAATCCCTCCGGGAAGGCAAGGCAAATCTAAAGGACAGTTATGCGAGGCTAAAGGATGGGGAACTTTTCCTTGTGAATGCCCATATAAGTCCCTATTCCTGTGGCAATATATGGAACCATGAGCCGAAAAGGGACAGGAAACTCCTCATGCACAAGAGGGAAATCGACAGGCTCTTCGGAAAGGTAAGGGAAAGGGGTTATACGCTTGTACCTCTATCCTTATATTTTAATAAGAGAAACAGGGCAAAGATGGAGATTGCCCTTGCGAAAGGCAAAACCCTTTATGATAAAAGGGAATCCATAAAAAGGAAAGATGAAAGAAGGATCAACGAACGGGAGTTAAGATCACGATGAAGGGGGCGATTGGTTTCGACAGGGAAGTTAGGGTCAGAGAGGCATGCCGGGTTTCTACTTTCCCGCAAAAAAGTGGAAATAAACATAACTGCAGACTCTCACGAGTACGCATTAGCTGCGTAGAGCAGCTACATCATCTGGACTTTCTTCCTGCTTCAAGTCCAAAATGGTGTGATACAAGCAGGATAGTCTTCCTCGACACCTATACTGGAAGGCAAAACTTAATAGGCGTGGGTGGGAGAAAACCTGTCAGTGGGTGTTCTTTCATCCGAGAACAATGCGCTGACTAAGCATGTAGTCTTTTTGCACATCTTCTTCTTTGGACGCGGGTTCGATTCCCGCCGCCTCCACCATATAAAGACAGTGAAGAGTGATTAGTGAATAGTAATGAGTGAATAAACAGCGACGACCGACGACCGTTACGCTATGACGAGAGACGAGTAATTGGGTATGAAATTTCGTCCATCATCCTAATGAGTCCCGCCGGGTACCCACTTGTGGGTCGGGGACGAATAGTCATCCATCATCCATCGTTTGGTATAAGCCCTTGAGCCTTTTCAGATATGATTGACTCACAGCAATAATTCTGCTAATCTATAAAAACTATGATGAAAAAAGAATCGGGCTGGAAACAAAAATCAAAAGAAGAAATAAAAGAAATATTCGAGTTCTGTGAAGGATATAAAACATTCCTTGATGCTGCAAAGACAGAAAGGGAAGCGGTAAAGCATATACAAAATCTTCTCTCAAAGCAGGGTTTTCAGGATGACCCAAGGCATGGAAAAGTATTTCATGTAAACAGAGGCAAGGATATCATGGCTTACATCAGAGGAGAAAAAAGCCCTGCAGAGGGTTTAAATATCATTGTTGCCCATATTGATGCGCCACGCCTTGATCTCAAGCAAAACCCCCTCTATGAGGATGTTGACCTTGCCCTTCTTCGCACCCATTACTATGGTGGCATCAAGAAATACCAGTGGGTTGCGATACCCCTTGCTATCCATGGAATTATTGTGAGAGCAGACGGAAAGGCAATCGAGATCGCAATTGGAGAGGATGAGAATGACCCTGTCTTTGCGATTGACGACCTTTTGCCGCACCTCTCGAAAAAGACCCTTGATGAAAAGAAACTGTCCGAGGCAATAGAGGGTGAAAAACTCACCGTCCTTTTCGGGAGTATACCCCTTGTGGGCGAAGAGAAAGAGGCTGTCAAGAAGGGGATACTCAAGATTTTGGGTGATAAATACGGGATTATAGAAGAAGACTTTATAAGCGCAGAAATAGAAATTGTGCCTGCTTTTAAAGCAAAGGACATCGGGATAGACAGAAGCATGGTCGGGGCGTATGGTCAGGATGACAGGGC
>CAIJOT010000120.1 GCA_903822335.1 uncultured delta proteobacterium | reverse complement strand
GGCTCACCTCCTGTGTAAACGAGCATCCTGAATTCATCCACCTTTGCAAGTTCATCTATAAATTTTTTCGCTTCATCGGTTGTCAGCTCATCCTTAGCAGGTTTCCCTGAAGTGGCATGACAGTGAATACATCTTAGGTTACAAGCAGCAGTTACTTCCCAGGCAGGATGGGCAGGAAAACCAATACAACCCATGCCAATGGAACCTGCAGCCACGGGCAGTGATTTAAAACTGTGTTTAAAAAACCATGTGTAAAAACTATTCCATTTTACAAGATACTTAAAGAACAGCACGCTGCCAAACTGTTTTATGATCAAGCTTGGCGGCCAGAAAATGCGTTTCAAGGGCCAGCTTAAAGCTTGTGGTGTTTTCATTACTCTAATACCAAACATACCATATAGCAAGGATATATGACAGGGTAGTTCCCAAGTTGGTAACGATAGTCAGCCCACACATTATTTCAAGCATCTTCTTGTTGAAATACCTCTTTAGAAACATCATAATCACTACAAAGAATGATGCCAAAAAAACAGGGGCAAAAAAAATCAATGCTACTGAGGGTAATCCCTGTGTTACCGAAATTGCAAAAGCTATCCATGCAATAATTGTCACTCCAATATATAGAAAAGCTGCCTTATTTTTTCCGAGTCGGACAACCAGGTGGGTTTTTTTTGCTATCAAATCAGGAGAATAGTCAGGAAATTCATTGATGAGAATCACATTAAAAATGGTACAAGCGATAGGTATAGCGATCCAATGGACAATACTATCAATTGTCCCACTTTGTAAATAAAATGACACAGCAACGGGTAACCAGCCATAACAGAATCCGATTAAGAGTTCTCCAATCCCTCTCTTTACCCAGCGTATCGGCATCTTTGAATAAAAAAAACCAGACACAATACCTATAAAACCTAACGGGATAGTCCAGAAACCTGTTTTATAAGAAAATTGAAGTATCCAACCTATAAAGATTGCCAGTACCAAAGTAATATAACTGGCTATTTTAGCATGCTCACGTGGTAACAAATTCTGTGTTACACTCTGGCCACCCCCAGCGAAAATACTTTTCCCCATAGCAGCTGAAAGTCTGTCTTCAACAATATCATAATATTCGCCATTGTAGTATGTGCAAAGCATGATTAAAACGACTGCTGTGGTGCTCAAGATGAACACAGGTAAATTAAAAACACCATGTATACGCCACGCTAAAAGAGTCCCTAACAAAAAAGGCAAAACCCCGACAGAATGAAAAGGGATTCTTGACGCCTGAACCCACCCTTTAATGAGTGCTTTGATTGACGAACCTTCCAAAATCTTCTTCCTCTATTGTGAGTTAGTCCAACAGATTACCAGCCAAACAGGGTATTGTCAAGTCATGCAGAGAAAGTTGACTAACAAAAATCCCTGTGTTAGCATGGGTAAGATGGCAAAATTACCGGGTGTAGAATTCCACGTTTCACGGAAAGCACGGGATTTTTATCAGTTTCATGAATCTCTTTTTTCTCAAAGTGGCAACCTTATTTTTGCTAACCTTCATGCTGTACGGGTGTTTGTACAGAAAATGAATCAAAAGAGGGATCTCGTCAAATTTTCTGAACAAGCAGTGAAACCAGGGCAAATCACTGCTATGGGGCTGATAGACGAAATTTTCCACTATGTAGTCAATGTGTATCGTGAGCAGATAAATAAAGAAGTTATGGAACAAGCACTTCTTGCCCTATATGATGAACTCGGCAAAGAAAGGGTAGATAAAGCCCTACATAAGTTCACAGACGAGTTTCCTCCTGTTGCTGTTTACCAGCAAAAAATAAATATTGACACCTATCTCAACGGTGAAACTGCCCATATACCAAACCGTCTGATTGCATTAGAAGAAATGCTTTTACTTTGGCTTGCAAATATGAACCCGGCCTTCTCACCCTTTGTTGAGCTCTATGACGACAAGGTCCTGAAAAAAGATACAGTATACCTCGACATTATTGTAGGTCTACGAAAATTCTTTGATGCACAACCTTCTTTTGGGCCTGACAATCAGAATCTTGTGGACATGCTTCGTAGTCCTGCAATCATCGTTCCTCATTCACTTCCGGGACAATTGGAGTTTATCAAGGAACACTGGGGTTTTTTACTACGTAAATACTTACATCGTCTGCTAAAAAGCCTCGACCTTTTTAAAGAAGAAGGAAAAATAACCTTTATGGGCCCTGGACCTGCTGAACCTTACAGGTTTACAGGATTAGAGCTTGAACCCGAACATTTCACTCCAGATCGTGACTGGATGCCGAGATTAATACTGATGGCAAAAAATATCTACGTATGGCTTGATCAGTTGTCTAAACAATACAAACAACACATCACACAACTTGATCAAATTCCTGAAGAGGAGCTCGATACCCTTCAACACCAGGGGTTTTCTGGCTTGTGGCTCATCGGTATATGGGAAAGAAGTCCTGCCTCACAAAAGATCAAACAATTATGTGGGAATCCCGAGGCAGTTCCATCAGCCTACTCTCTTTTTGATTACCAGATTGCCACTGATTTGGGGGGAGAAGAAGCCTATCAGGATTTAAGAGATAGGGCATGGTTACGCGGTATCCGCCTGGCGAGCGATATGGTACCTAACCATGTGGGCATCTATTCAAAATGGGTGATAGATCATCCAGACTGGTTTATATCCTTAGACTACAACCCTTTCCCATGGTATACCTTTAATGGCCTTGATTTGTCCACAGATGAAAGGGTTGCCCTTCACATAGAGGACCATTACTATAACCGTACCGATGCAGGTGTCGTGTTTAAGCGTACAGACCGCTGGACAGGCAGTGAACAATACATCTATCATGGCAACGACGGCACAAG
>CAIJOT010000119.1 GCA_903822335.1 uncultured delta proteobacterium | reverse complement strand
CGGATATATGATAAGGGTTCCACAAAAGAACCGACAGGAGGGGTGTGTACTTAAAAAAGAGTACGTTATAACAGCATGATTTTACATGGTTTATTTTTGAATAATAATTTACTTGACAGGAGGAATATAGGATGTCCCTTCCGTCCCCATAACTTAATCTTCCACAATAGCAATTTCCTCCGGGGTAAGGCCATAAAGGTGGTATACGATAGAGTCAATAAGGGCATCAGTTTCTTTCACGCTTGCATTCTCTTGTGAAATGATCCTTATTGCCATCTCCTTCTGGATAACCGGATCGTCAGGCAGAGGCCCAACCTCCTCCCGCAATATTTTTAACATCTCGATCTTTCCATGGCTGCCGGCTTCCAGCGCACCATCGCAGAAGAGGGTGAGAAGTGAAATCGTCTGTTTCTTCCGGGCAATCGACATGGCGAGGGCGGCAAGGAAGTCGTGAATGACGGCGGAATCGGATGGGAACAATTTTGCTTCCCGCGCGGCCTCCGAGTAAGCGCCCTCGCGGACAAGGGTTATTAATGTTTCAAGAGTGGTATTGCTTCTCGCGGAAAAATTGATCTTCCTTACAGGGAGGGGAGAGATAAACTGCTTGTTTGCCGAATAGAAGTTGCCCCTGAAGGGAACGCTTTCTTCCTTAAAATGGCGGTCAATAAGGGTTGAATTGAGGACAGCCATGAGATACCAACCGCTGTACGGCGAATCTGTCTTCAGGAGGAGGCCGTTCACATCCACATTGTCGAAATAAAATTCACCCTTCCCGTCATAGATGAAGGCAAGTCTTTCCGTAAGTCTGGCCACTCCGAGCTTTGGCCGCTCGTGCTTGTCGAGGTTTTGAGTACGGCCAAAGCGATACCAAGAGCCATCGTCAAATAATCCCCGTTCCCGCCTTCTGAGCAGTCCTTCATGCTCCTTAAGGTATGCCCATGTTTTCGGATAAATGGAAGTAAATTCATCTTCTTCTATCAGGGTTGCGCCACCGCCCGGTGAAAGCCGGTAGGGGAAGAGGAGAAGCTTGTCGGTGAGGACGGCGCCGTAGCGGCTTACATCCTCGCCAGAGACGAGGGGTTTCAGGAGGGCCGCCTCCAGCATTATCTCTTTTCCTGACGCCTTTGAGTATGCCTTCGTATATTCTCCTGCCCGCTCGCGCAGCGTAAGGATGTAGACAGGGTCCGCGCTCGTTATCAAACCCTGAAAAATCTGTTCAACCACCGACCCGAGGGGGACCGATACTGCGTCCATCTTCTCCCGTATCCGGGTGCCGGCCTCATCTGCAAAGGCCCAGGGTTCTTTGGTGAGTCTCGCATTCTCGGTCACGATAGCGGGGAAGGATGTATCCGTGAGGAGTTTTGCAATGCCGTCGGAACCTCCTTCCAAAGTGGGGATTTTCCTGTACTGACCTTTTTCTCGCGGTCTTCCATCAAGGAAGAGCAGCCCCGTGTATGTGGTCTGCCCTGCGAATATCTGGTTATCTCCGAAATCGATCAGGAGACGCATCCGGGAGCCGATAAGTCTCCGCAAACCCTTGCCGGAATCAAGCTTCGTAAACTTATTGGGCAAAATGTAACCAAGGCATCCTGTATCGTGGAGTAGAGATATGCCCTTCTCCACAAAGAGGATGTAGATGTCGTATGCCCCCGTGGGGGTCTGGTACGTGTTGTTATAGTAATCTACTTCGTCAGGATGTTCTTTCCTCAATTCCTGTATACGGATGTAAGGCGGGTTGCCTATGACCGCGTCGAAGCCGCCCTTGATCTGCCTGCCGTCTTCAGCATACCATATTTCCGGAAACTCAAGTTTCCAGTGAAAGAAACGCTTTTCTTCAGCTATCTTTACGGCCAAGCTGTATAACTTTTCACCCTGCCCGAAGGGGATAGCAAAAGTTTCGTCGAGGGCCTTCCTTTTCATTGAGTTACGAACGGTCTCTCTCGCTGCCTTGGTCAAAACCTTGAGTTCATTATCCATGAAGTGCTCAGCCACCGCGTTGATGTCGCACTGTCTCACGAAAACGGTGAGTTTTTCCTTGAATAGGTCGTAGTGGCGGGCGCTCTCTGCCGTTTCGTTAATGGTGAGATCGTAAAGGTCTTGTATGGAGAGCATATTCCTTACGGCTACAAGGAAATCCTGATACCTCTTGGACCCCTGGACTACCACATCGGATATCTCCCATTCTCCCGCGAGTGAGTTGCCGTATTTCAGGTGGTGGTCAAGAAAGCTCAGCGGCGCACCGACCGTAAAGGTGTGAAGCCAAAGGGAGACCTTGGCGAGCTCTACCGCAAGGGGGTTACGGTCTACCCCGTAAATGCAGCGCTTGAGGACGATCCGTTTGATTAGGTTCTTGTCGTCGAGCTTAGACTCGTCAATGACGAAGCCGTCTTCCACCGCTTGCTTCAGTATGGTATTTCTCACTTTTTCGACGGCTCCGATGATGGGGCTCTCGTACACTTCAGGGCCGAAATGTGCTTTCCCGCTGTATCCGGCAAGCATTTCCAGACAGCGGTCTGCCAGGTAGTCCACGGCAGCTACAAGGAAATGGCCGCTTCCCATGGCAGGGTCAAGTATCTTTATATTCAGGAGGGATTCCACGGGGTCTTTCACGCCGAGGAACGCGTTTCTGAAAGCATTGATACCCTTGTCTCCCGCTAAAGTTCCCTCTTTGTCATAGGTTTTCGGATCAAAGGCAATATTCAAGCGGATAAACTCTGTCCGGATTTCCTCCTTCGACATCTTTGAGACAGAGCTTTTCCATGCCTCAAAGGCTGCGATCCGCTCTTGTATCAACGGTTCTATGGCTTTTGCCACGATGTACTGAACGATATAGTCAGGTGTGTAGTAGGAACCTGTAGCCCTCCGCTCAGACCTGTCATTGGTGAGATATATCTCTCCTTTCTTGACAGCAGGAATATCCTTACTCTCTGCCGGAACATAGAGTTCCCTGCCCTTCTCCTTTTTTATTTTCAGGTCAATTTCGGCAATTTTCAGCCTGAATTCCAGAAGCCCCTCGTAGATGCTCCCCAGTTGTCGTACCGTAAGGTCGCGGTAATTTATTCGCTTTGGTCCATCTTCGTGGTAACTGTGGCTCAGTAAATGGAGGGCACGGGCGAAATACTGGTCAGGTATGGAAAATTCCTCGAGAAAAGGGTATGCATACGGCTTAAATAGGCCTCCGTTGTACGACGGGACGGACAAGGCCTTGTCGCCTCTATCAACGATTCTGAAGAGGTTTTTGACCTGGTCCCAGAATTTTGTAGCGTGGGAGCTCAAGGCCTCATTTCTACTCAGCATCTCGTGAATGTAATCCCGTAGCGTACTCAGCGAATATTCCCTATACCTCTCGTGCCGCACGGGGAGGAGATCCCGGTCTTCCGCGTAGAAAAGGAAAAGAAGTCTGTAAAGCAGCACAAGCGTGTTGTCATAGATGCGGCGGATGAGATTGTCGCTCTGTTGTTCCCCCCTTTCACTGGCGGACTTCATAAACCCTTGTGCCAGGAGGAGAAAGACCTCCCCGAAAATATTCTTCTTCAGGTCCTCGGCAACCCTCTCCTCCCATTGTTTACCCTCCTGGAGAGCGTATTCAAGGAAGGTAAAACCGGGGTGCTGCGGGGTTTCTATAAACGCCTCTTTTCGAAAGAGGAGATAAAATATTCTGAAGGATTCGTGGGCATCTGATAATACCTCGCCCAGGTCGAACTCAATGTAGCCTTCAGATCGGGTAAGGGAACGGTGGTAGTAAAGTCTCCACGTTTTTCCGTTGGTGAGCACGCCCCAAAGCATCTTGCCGTTAGATTCGGAGTCACAGGCGGAAAGGTATCTCAGTATCTGGTTTGAAGGGATGTGAAGGTCTGCGGGACTGGTTTTGTCTCCTCTGTCAAGGGACCGCTCCCATCGCTTAGCCTCCAGGATAGAGACAGGATGTCTCCATTTATTTTCATGTCTTCCGGCTCTATCAAAAGCATCCTTCTCAACATTGGATGAAAACAGGATGAAGTCGGGAACATCCATTCCCCCGCGAGAGGTGGGTTGTTGCCTTGAAAAGGAAAATCCCAATGTCTTTAGCACAGGCCGTATGATACCATCTTCCGTGTCTGCTTCATTCGGATGTTGCCGCCGGGCGAATGAGTCATAGCAGGTTTTTATTTCCTGTAACGTTGCATCGAGGGTTTCCAAAGAAAGCGAGAGATACTCTTGGCTATTGCGGATGCCCTCAGTCAGAAAATATTCAGAAAAAAGTTGTCCTCGTGTAATCATAAATATCCTGACGTTTTAAAAACGCTGATGGGGATGTTTTTCATTTCATTCACTCCAAATCTCATGCGGAGTCAAGACGGTAACGTTATGTGCTGCTTGCATAGCCTATCAGTCCTTTTTTTGCTTCGAGTAACATGGGTATGATTGAGTACGGTGGCAACTTGTTGTAATCATTGCGTTATTCACTGCCTCCTCCGCTTGAAAAGCCCATTTTTCTGGTTAATAACAGTCATACCCCTTTTTTTCCATTATTTCACTATAATAAGATTTTATCCCCTCAAAACAAAACATACAATCATTAAACATAATTACAGCGATTAATTCTCAATGTCCCGCCTCCGGTAGGATTAAGACTTACAAAATTTGCAATCTGCATTCATTCAGCATTCAGCAATCCGCAATTTCCACCTTTCCCCCCTTTGAGTGCAGCTCATAGCTATTAGCACCATGAAGCAACAGGAAACCTATTGACTATATCCATTCTAACCCTATGAAAATAAAAGTCAATATTTTTTAGCCATCAGCGATACGCAATCAGCCAATTTCCCAAACACCAATCACGAGTCAAGGCCTTTCGCCAGCCATGTGCTCCCGACTGGACAGAAGCAACGGTCTCATATGGGATTATAAAATAGGAGGTAATAACAATTCTTCTCCATTCATTATTACTTCGTGTTGGCTAAATTTTAAAAGTGCATAGCCTTCAAATCGCTATTCCTCACCTTTTGGACATCAATAAGGCTATCATTGTATAAATTAAGGTTGACAAAACGCTTTAGATTTCATATAAGAAGAAAAACGCTTTAGGAGGGGTCTGTATGAAAAAATGTTTTGTAGTAAAACTTTTTCTTTTGGTCTTTTTTGTTTCTGTCTGCCTCATCTCTTTGCCAAACATCGCTGCGGCACAAAAGGAAATAAAAATGAACTATTCAAACTTCTTCCCTGCACCACACGCAAACAGTGTTCTTGCAGATCAGTGGTGTAAAGAGGTAGAAAAAAGGACAAATGGCAGGGTGAAGGTCACTATTTTCCATGGTGGTACCCTTACGCCCGCACCTATGGTATACGATGGTGTAGTGAAGGGGCTTTCGGACGTTGGCATGAGCGTTCTCGCGTACACGCCTGGGAGGTTCCCGCTTACAGAAGTTATTGACCTGCCACTCGGATACAAAAACGCTACTGTTGCAACAGCCCTCATTAATGAATTCTACAAGAAATTTAAACCGAAAGAGTTTGATGACGTACAGGTTATGTACCTCCATGCCCATGGCCCAGGTTTTCCACATACAAAGAAACCTGTAGCCAAGCTTGAGGACCTCAAAGGCATGAAGATAAGGGCTCATGGCTTCTCGGCAAAAGTTGTTACCGCCCTTGGTGCCGCACCTGTTGGTATGGCAATGGGCGAGACCTATGATGCCCTCTCCAAGGGAGTAGTGGAGGGCGTAATGGCTCCCATGGAGGCCCTTCAGGGTTGGAAGTGGGGGGACTTGGTAAAATACTCTATCTATAACACGGGTGCCTCATATACCACTGGATTCTTTGTGGTCATGAATAAGGCAAAGTGGAATGCTCTTCCCAAAGATATACAACAGATTATTACAAAATTAAATGAAGAATGGATACCAAAACAGGCTCAGACGTGGGACGCGATTGATGAGTCCGGGAAAGTTTATGCAGCAAAATTAGGGAATAAGTTTACGCCTCTCTCCAAAGAAGAAGAGGCGCGTTGGGCACAGGCTGTAAAACCCCTGCTTGATGGTTATGTGACAAATGCAACAGCAAAGGGCGTGCCCGGCGATCAGGCATTAAAATTCTGCCAGGACTACCTTAAAAAATATAATAAGTAGCCTGTTTCCAGATGGATTAAAGGGGGGACGTGTCTGCATCCCCCCTTCTTTCTCTTGTTGTTCAGTTACACCCTTCATAAAACATGCATGGTTTGTACAAAAAGTCTACAGGTGTCCGTTCGACGTGGGTTTTGCATCTAAGCACAAAATCAGAAACAAACGCAAATATTCAAAATAAATAGCTTTTTAAACATCCGGATTTTGAAATTGTTTAAAGTTCAGATATCAGGACTTCGTATTTGGTTCTTCCTGTTATCGCAGATTCCCTCTCGTGAGGGATGCAAATATACCGCCAACGCATAAAAAACCGAAAACAGTGAATGCAGCTTTTGTGCTCTTTAAAAGGAGCGGGTAGTATACGGGTAAGATTTCAACCTTGCCCATGTATAATGCAAAGAGAAGCATCGCGATTCCCATGCTGAGCATCTGTCCAATCAGCCTCATCGTTGCGAGCATTGATGACGCAACCCCGTAAAACCTGTTGTCAACAGAACTCATAATGGCGTTGGAATTAGGTGACGAAAAGAGGGCGAAACCAAACCCGAGGATGATTAAGCTCATTACAATATACAGAAGGGGTGTGCTTTCCTGCAACAAGGCAAGCAAAAAAAGACCTGCTGCTGTCATCGCCATTCCTGTGGAAGCAACAATCCTCGGTTCGACCCTGTCCGAGAGGCTGCCGGCAACAGGAGAAAAGATCGCTTGCACGATGGGTTGTGATACCAAAACAATGCCCGCACTTTGAGGGCTGAGCCCTTTTATGTGTTGAAGATAAAAACTCAATAGAAAACCCACGGCAAACGTTGCACCATAATTGACCAAAGCTGCGATATTTGAGAGTGCAAACACCTTGTTCGCTTTAAAAAGACTCACATCCAGGACCGGGCTCTTTGCCCTTGTTTCCCATCGGACAAAGGCTCCTATACCAACAATGCCCGCAAAGACAGAGACTAATCCAGACTTAGATGGCAATAGAGAAAACCCATACATTATCGAGAGGAGCATTGCGCCATAGATGAAAGCGCCTACAAAATCAAATGTTTCGCCTTTTGCTTCGGTTTGTTCTGTTCTCAATTTCCAGATACTGATAATAATGATAGCCAGACCAAGGGGGACATTTATAAAGAAGATGCTTCTCCAGCCCAGATGTTGTGTTAATATTCCCCCAAAAAAGGGGCCGACCGAAAGCCCCAAATAGACGGCTGCCACATTAATTCCAAGGACCCTTCCTCTTTCCTCAACAGGGTATACCGAAACAAGAATGGCAATCATGGTGCCGAATAACATAGCAGCCCCAACACCCTGGAGGGCCCGAAAAAAGATCAGCATACCGACAGAGGAGGAAATACCTAAAAAACAGGAAGCGATGGTAAATATCCATGTGCCGTGGATAAATATTCTATTCCTTCCGTATATATCTGCTACTCTTCCAAGGGGAACGAGAAACACTGCTGCTGTTAAAGTAAAGGCCATGGCTACCCAGCTTAACAAAATAGCATCCGCTGCAAATTCTTTTCCGATAGACGGCAAAGCCACATTCACAACAGATAACGCCAGAGGCGAAAGAAAAGCAGACATGGTCGTAGCGACTAAGACCGCCCTTCTATTTTTTTCGCTGTGCAGTTGGTCCATTGCTAAAGATATTTTCCCTGATTATTGGTTCTGATTATACCCAATAACGGTATAGTATGAGGCTTTATCAAAGAAATACACGAGCCTCTCGCCAAGCTCAAACATACGGTACATATCAACGGCTTTTTCCCATACACCAAAGGAATAGGTGAACATCCAGATGTGTTTTTTCAACAGGCTCAAGGAGCTTATAAGGTCTTCGATGGGGATTTCTTCCTTTTTTCTCTGGCTGCCAAGGGAATAGTAAAACTCTTTAAATGCGCTTTCCCCTTTTCTTCCCTTCAGCCATGCCTCAAATTGACCGATAATAAACATTGCCTTTGAAAAAAGCTCCTTTTTATCAAAGCGATGGTATGCTTTAGTGGACGGGTTTGTGGAAATGTCTTTGAGCCACAGCTCTATAATTTTTTTTGAATTATTCTGGACAACATTCACGAGCTCATCAGAGAGAAGGTTGCCAGGATACACAATCCTTTCTCTAAAGGTTCCTTCCACAAGGGCTTCAAAGGAATCATGCATATTCCAAAGGTCTTTCTTGAGTGTAATGAATTTTTGTACGACTCTTTCCTGTGAATCAAAGGCAAGCTTCGGAAGGTTCATAACAGGGAAGTAACTACAGTCTAAAGCGTCATCGCCTGCCAGTTCCTCTCCTCCTATCTTCTCTGCTTCGAATGTTACCACGAGAAGCTCACCATAATAAGGGATTTTGTCTGAACTCACATCCACAAGTTGTGTGATCCTCCCTTCAACGCCTGTTTCCTCTTTGAGTTCCCTTAAGGCGGCCTCTTCGATGCTTTCGCCAGTCTCCGCAAACCCTATAGGAAAACACCACATGTCTTTAGATGGCTCTCTGGCCCTTTTTACGAGAAGTATTTCACGGTTCCGGTTGGGAAGAATAACGGCTGCAACAGGCAAAGGATTTTCGTAATGTACTTCTCTGCATTTTGCGCATACCTGTCGTTCTTTTCCTTCAAGAAATTCTACTTCGAGGGTTTCTCCGCAGTAGTTGCAAAATAACCGTGTTTTCATTTGCGAACTATAAATATCCTGTCATTTTTATTGAACCTTGCCCTGCCTCGCACATTCAACTCGCTGAGCATCTTTTCCCTTACAAGCAAAGGGTCTACGTCCTTCGCTATAAACTCCCTTTTAAAATCTATATATCTTGCAAGGTCGTTCCCGCTGCCCTTGTTGAATACAAGAGCATTGAGATAATCAACAGCGATAACCTCCTTAAAGTCTTTTCTTAAGATGCTTTCTCCGTTCTCGGCTGAAAAATTTTCTATCACCTTTCTCAGGTTTTTAAAATCAAAAAACTTTTCACCCTCTTCGAGCATGGATTCGCTATGGGTAATAATCAAAAATACTCCTTCAGGGTGAAGCACCCTCTTTGCCTCTGGTATGACTTCAGGGAAGAAATATAAAGAGTAGGCTGACACAACAAGGTCAAAATAATCTGCTGGCATTTCTATGGGGGCCGGGAGGTGCATGTTTTTAAACATAGCCTTCCCGGCAACCCTCTGTGCAGCCTTCAAAAATCCTGGTTCGTTTTCATCGAGGCAATCTATTCCGAGTATAACATCAAATCCTGTATTCAGCGCGTCCTCAAACCAGCCATATCCACAACCAAGATCAAGGATGCTGTGGACCGCGTTCCAGCCAAGGGCCTTCTTCGCTGTTTCGCGAATGTCTTCTTTGTTTTCTGAGTACTTTTTTATAAGTTCACCTATTGCCCTGTGGGCACGGAGGTCTGAGTAGCTCTTAATTATATTTTCCACTATGGTTTATATATATCAACTATCCTGTTTTGTAAACCATAAATTCCTGAAAGAGTGCAACAACCGTTGCAACCCTGAAGAACAATATGTATATTATATATAATAATGCCAATCTACGAATATTATTGTGAAGCATGTAAAGGGTTATCCTCCTTTTTGCTGTTAAGAACAACTGAGCCTGTCGAGCCCTATTGCAAGGGCTGTGGGAGCAAAGAAGTAAAGAGAATGCTTTCCCGGGTAACTGTTCTGAAGAGCGAGGAAAAAAGGATGGAGAGCATGCTCGATCCGTCTAAATTTTCAGACCTTGATGAGAACGATCCAAGGAGCGTGGAAAGGCTTATGAAACGCATGGGGAGGGAACTCGGGGGCGAGCTTGGCGAAGGCCTTGAAAAGTCCATGGAAGAGGCCTTAGACAAACAGCAACCTACTGCTTCAGAAGATGTTTAAAGGGCCCCTTGCCTTCTCTCAATATCTCTACTTTATCATCTGTAAGCCTTATCACCGTAGATGGCTCACCAATGATAATGCCGCCATCGATAATTAAGCCCATGTTCCCTTTAAAGCCTTTCTCGATGTACCTGGGGTCTGTCAATACCTCCTCGCCCGAGATCTTTGCGCTCGTATTTATTATCGGCCTCTCTATTAATCCTGCAACTGCTACCGGAACCGTGTGGTTCGGGATTCTTATGCCTACCTCCTTTTTGTCCGTCATCAGGAGTTTTGGCATAATTTTCTTTGCCTTAAGAACAAACGTGTAAGGGCCTGGGAGACAACCCTTCAAAACACTAAAAGCAAAGTCGCTCATAACCGCATAGGTGCTTATATCTTTAAAGTCCCTGCAGATTATGCTCAATGCCCTTTTGCTGTCGAGCCTTTTCATCAGATAAAGCCTCCTTATGGCCTTTATATTAAAAAGATCGCACCCCATGCCGTAAAATGTATCGGTTGGATATGCTATGATTCCCCCATCCACAAGCGTTTCTCTGATAAGGTCTGTTGCCTTCTTCCTGGGTCTTGCAGGATCCCACTCTATAATCATTTTTTCCTCCCCACAAATCTTGCTAATGCTCGCTTCTTGCCCTCCGAGAGAGAAACCGTCTCTTCATAGAACAAGAGGTCAAGTTCTCTAAAATACGAGATAAGTTCCCCGTCTTCTAAAAGGTGCTCCGGGTTCCTCCAGGCATCTATTGTGTTCTGCCTTTTCAAAAAGGTCTCGTATATAAGAATACCCCCTTGTTTCAACAGGCCTGCAATTTCACCCATGATGTCTCTAAGGAGAAAATAGAACACTATTGCTCCGTCTATTGAGCCTCTTTTAAAGGGTAAGGTGTTTGCATCTCCAGACACTATGGTGATATTGTAGCCCTTATCCGGCGTGGCGCCCCTTGCGATCTTTGTCGCCTCTGATGATTTTTCGAAACCATATACGTTGTGGCCCTTCTCGGCAAGAAAAAGGGCATCCCTTCCGTTTCCCATAGCAATATCAATCACGCGTCCTTTTGGTATGGCGGGCCAGTATCTCTTTAAAAGCTCGTGGGGTTCTGTTGCCCCACCATAGAAGCCCTCCCTGTATCTTTTGTCCCAATCAACTGCCATCAAAAATCCGTCTCATATTTCCATAAAACATTATATTTCCTGTCTATAAGAAATATTATAATGCATCGGGGTGCTTTTAAAAATAGATTTTTTGCCCCTTTGATGATATAAGAGAATGGTGCCTATAAAGATAGTGTTTTTTGATTGTGATGGTACCCTGACAAGGGTGAAAAGCAGCTGGGAATACCTTCATAGAAGACTCAACCTATGGGACAATCATGCAGACATGTATCAGAATTTATTTAAAGAAGGCAGGATAGATTACCATGAGTTTTGTAAACAGGATGCTCTCCTCTGGCAGGGGCTCTCCATATCCAGGGTCATGGAAACAATACAAGAAATCCCCTACCAGGATGGCGCCGGAGAGGCAATAGATACCATCAAGGGCCTTGGAATCTTCACTGTGATAATATCTACAGGGCTGTCTTTTCTTGTAGAAAAAGTGAAAAGCGATCTCGGTATCCATACGGCCCTGTCAAATGAATTGTTAGCAGAAGATGGTCGCCTTACGGGCGGGACAAAAATCAATGTTGAATATAACAATAAGGGCTGTATCGTTGAGGGGATGTTAAAAAGTATGGAAATAAAAAGGGGGGAGGCTTGTGCCGTTGGCGATGGAGATGGCGACATGGGCATGTTTGAGGCTGTGGGGTTGCCCATTGGGTTCAACCCCCATCCAGAAATATTGCCTTTGCTTGACCATGCCATACATGGCAACTCTCTGCTCCCCTTAGTGGATATCATTAAAAACCATGGGTAAGGAAAAAACAAACGGGGATAAGGCAGGGCTTGTGGGCTGGGGATTGAAAACATATACCGCCCTATTCCTCATTCTCGTTCTGTTCAGTTGTGCTCCAAAAAAGATAAAGGTCTATGAGTCCTTACCAGAAATAAGAAACAGCATTATTCAATCTGCTATGACCCTTCAGGGCAGGCCCTATAGGAACGGCGCAAAGGGCCCGGATGCTTTCGATTGCAGCGGTCTTGTGCATTATGTGTATAAAAAGTCTAACATTACCCTTCCCATTGCAACCGAAGGACAGGAAAGGGTTGGTTATGAAATATCAAGAGGGAGCGTTTTGCCGGGCGACCTCGTATTTTTTATTATAAAAAAGGACGTTCACGTCGGCATCATGATCAACAGAAGAGAGTTTGTTCACGCCTCGAAGTCGAGAGGTGTGGCAATTGACAGTGTAGACTCAGAATACTGGAAGAGAAGCCTGCACGCCTTTAGAAACGTTCTTTAGTCTGCACGCTGACTACCACGATGGTGCTATCTCTGTTTTTTTCTGAGGAATTCGTTTAGCCCCACAACCTTGTAGTGTCGGCCTATTGCGTAGGTAAGAATTTTTTTAAACTCCTTCTTCGGTATATAGCCTGGCATCTTTGCTATTCGCTCACCTGACGGTTCCAGCAGTAGCGTGGTTGGATAACCCCTAATACCATAAAAACCGGCAAGGGCTTCCCTCTTCTCGACATCTACCCTGAGGTATACAACTTCGTTCTTTAACGGCCCGCTTATCTCTTTATCGGCGAGCACCTGTTTGTCCATAGCGTTGCAGTAAGGACAATAGTTACTATAAAAATAAAGAACAGAAGGCTTGTTTTCCCGGTTCGCCCTTTTCATTGCATCAACGTAATCGTCTCCAAAGAGGATGGTGTGGTTCAGGAATAAGATTGCGATAATGAGCGGTATTGTTTTCCGTGTCTTCATAACGAAAGGCATGATAACAAACCGCCCTTAAACTATCAACATAATGTTGACACGAACAACCAAAAGCTCTATCATGTTTCATGGCTTCTCTCGTGCAAAAAATGCTAAAGGGGGATAAAGCTTCTCTATCGAGGCTCATCACGCTCATAGAGAACGACCACCCTGATACAGTTTCTATTATGAAGGAAATTTTCCCTCATACAGGGAGGGCACACATTATAGGGATTACCGGTTTCCCCGGGGCCGGAAAAAGCACAACAATAGACAGGTTGATAGCTACTTACAGGCAAAAAGGCCTGTCTGTTGGCGTCGTGGCGGTAGACCCCTCAAGTCCTCTTTCCGGAGGGGCCATCTTGGGCGATAGGGTAAGGATGAAAGCGCATCACAAGGATGAGGGTGTCTTTATACGCAGCATGGCAACAAGGGGGTTCTGGGGTGGTCTTGCGAGAAACACCCATAAGGTGATGGAGCTCCTCGATGCCTTTGGGTTCGACAAGGTAATAGTTGAGACCGTCGGCGTTGGTCAGGACGAGGTAGACATTGTGGGGTTGGCCCACACAAGTCTTCTGGTTTTGACGCCAGGCCTTGGAGACGAAACGCAGGCAATAAAGTCGGGCGTCTTTGAGGTGGCGGACATCTTTGTCATTAATAAAATAGATGAGGGCGATCCATTAAAAACGTTAGGCATCCTGGAGTCGGTTGTTACAACGAACAGGTCGGGCGTCAATTTGCCCCGAAGGGTTATTATGGTCTCTGCGATAGAAGACAAGAACATGGATGGGCTCGTGGATGCGCTTGAAAACCACCATGAGTTGTGGAAGAGGCTTGGCCCTGAGGAACGTTTAAAAAAATTCATCGGCACAGACGTGATAGTGCGTGAGGCCCTCATGGACCTTTTTAAAAACCGCCTCGGGCAGGACTACGATGATTTCAAGAGAATGTTGATTAATAGAAAGGCAAATGTTTACACCGAGATTGAGAAGATTATGTATGCCAAGAACAATGGGACCGTACAGGATTTTGAACAATAAAAAACTGTTGCAAAATTTCTCTTTTTGTATTACTATGATTTTAGTAACCTTCAAGGAAACCAAAGTTTTCCACATATGTTAAAAAACTGTTGAAAACGGCTTAAAACAATGGCTGATATTCTCTCTCAAATTAAACCTAAAATTGCAAACATTATCAACGAGGACAGCTATAGAACGTGGATAGAGCCCATGCAATTCCTTGATTATAAAGAGGGTAGGTGCTTCATCGTTGTGCCGAACGCCTTTTTCAGGGACTGGGTGATTGAAAATTTTGAGCCCCTCTTGCTCACATTGCTCAAGGACGCTACCCAAGACAGCGTGAAGATAGAGTATGTCCTTAAAAAAGACGACAACAGCGAAAAGAAGAAAAACGTTGTTGTAAGAAAACCCAGCACCTACGGTCTTTTTAACCCAAGGTATACATTTGAAAACTTTATTGTGGGCTCCAGCAATCAATTCGCAAATGCCGCTTGTCTTGCTGTTGCAACGAATCCCGGAAAGACATACAACCCGCTTTTTATATACGGCGGGGTTGGTCTTGGCAAGACACACCTCCTCAACGCTATAGGCAACTTCCTGCAGAAGCACGGGAGCATAAACGCCAATCGGGTCTGTTATATAACAGCAGAGGTTTTTACCAATGACCTTATCAACTCAATAAGATATGAGAAGATGGAGGATTTCAGGAACAGGTTTAGAAAGATGGATGTTCTTTTAATTGATGATGTTCAGTTTATCGCTGGAAAAGAAAGAACACAGGCAGAATTTTTCCATACCTTTAATGCGCTCCATGAAAACATGAAGCAAATTGTTGTTACAAGCGATAAATTTCCAGGGGATATAGAAAACTTTGAGGAGCGCTTAAGGTCCCGCTTTGAGTGGGGTTTAATTGCGGACATACAGCCGCCGGACATTGAAACGAGGGTTGCCATACTAAACAAAAAAGCCGAACTTGAAAACATGGGGTTGCCACTTGATGTCGCCTTTTACATTGCTTCTAATGTAGAGGACAGCGTCAGGTCCCTTGAGGGTTCTTTAATAAGAATCGGGGCTTTTGCTTCGCTTAATAATGTGCCCATAACAATCGATCTTGCAAAAGACATTATGGGGCACATGATTAAAGATAAAAAAAAGGAAATAACCATAGAGACAATACTCAAAGAGGTGTCTTTATACTTTTCCGTCAAGGTGTCGGACATTAAGTCGGCCAAAAGGGTTAGGTCCGTTCTCTTGCCCCGCCAAGTAGCAATATATCTCTCAAGGAAACTGACCGACTTCTCCTTGGTCGGTATCGGTGAAAAGTTTGGTGGCAAGGACCACACCACAATCATACACTCCATTAAAAGAGTGGAAGAAGCCATAAGAATAAAAAAAGAGTTGAAAGGCGCTGTTGAAAAGATAGAGTTACGTGTTAAATCTACATGAATTCACACAATTTTAACATGCTAAAAAATTATAAAAATCCTGTTTTTCGTTTGTTTTTATATAGATATAAATATTTTAACAAATTAACAGCCCTTATTACGAATAAGAGAGGTATATATGAAGATAATAATAGATAAAGACTTTATCTTGGCCCCGGTTTCAAAACTTGTAAATATCACAGAAAAAAGATCCCTAATGCCGATACTTTCAAACATACTTATTGAATTTTGCAGAGATAAAACGACTATATATTCAACAGACTTAGAGGTGAGCGCGATAAGTTACTTAGACCATAAAGCAGACACAGAGAAAAAAATTGTAATACACGGGAGAAAGTTTTTAGATATCTTGAAAGAATTAGATAGCGGCGAAATAAGCTTAGAAATAAAAGAAAACACTTTAACAATTAGACAAAAACAAACAGAGATTGTACTAAGCCTTCAGGACCCAGAGGAGTTCCCAGAAATAAAAGAAATAACAGGACAAGAGGAATTTTATTTAGATGGCAGGACATTACTTGAAATGATCAATAAAGTGGGTTTTGGTGTTTCTATTGACGAGACAAGGTATGTGCTGACCGGCATGCATATGAGAGGAACAGGGGGGAAGGTAATAGTGGTAGGAACGGATGGATTTAGGATGGCCCTATACCAGAAAGAGATAAAGGGGTTGAAGGGGTTTAAGGGGATAACAATACCAAAAAGGTCAATAACAGAGGTTGAACGGGCGATTGATAACGAGGACGAGGTAAAACTGACCATAGACGAGAAGCATGTTCAGTTTAGTACAAAAAAAGTAACCATTATTTCAAGAGTCATTGAGGGCAACTTTCCGGATTACGAGAACGTTGTTCCGGTGAACAACAATATAGCCACAATATTTAAAGAGGCCTTTATAAAAGGCTTAAAGAAGGTTTCGGTTATAATAGGAAGGTCTGAACCAATTAAGATAAAACTTATTGAAGGGGCAATGGAAATAGAAGCAGAATCAGACATGGGTCGTGCACGAGAGGTGGTAGAGGTAGAGTATCGCGGAGAGGAAGTAAGTATGAACTTTAATGTAAGGTTTGTTATGGATGTGGTTACACATATAGACGGGGAAAGCGTGGTAATGAAAGTGCCGCTGATATATGGAGCAGTGGTTTTTGAAGGAAAAGAAGGGGAATATTACAAAAACATCGTCATGCCGATAAAGGTGTAAGGTGAGAGAATACGGGGCAGAAAATATAAAGGTATTGGACGGCCTAGATGCGGTAAGAAAGGTGCCGTCTATGTATATTGGCAACACAAGCACGGAGGGGCTGCACCACCTCGTGTATGAAATAGTGGACAACAGCGTAGACGAGGCGCTCGAGGGTTATTGTAATAAGATTGTAATAACAATTCATAGGGACAACAGCGTTACCTGCGAAGACAACGGGAGAGGAATACCGGTTGAAATGCATAGCGAAGAGAACATGACGGCGCTAGAGGTTGTTCTTACCAAACTACATGCGGGCGGAAAATTCGATAAGGATTCATATAGGTATTCCGCAGGGCTTCATGGAGTAGGCCTCTCGGTTGTGAACGCGCTTTCAGAGCACCTTGAGGCAGAAGTAAGGAGGGACGGAAAGGTATATTTTCAGCGTTATGAGGGCGGCAACAAAATCACAGATTTGAAGGTTATAGGAGATACAGACAAGACGGGCACGAAGATCAGGTTTAAACCAGACAGGACGGTGTTTGAAACGACAGAGATCAGTTATGAAATTATTGCCCATAGAATGAGGGAAATATCTTTTTTAAACAACGGGATATATATAGTCTTGATAGATGAGCGGAAAGGAAAGAGACAGGAGTTTAGACACGAAGGCGGCGTAAGGGCTTTTGTAAAATTTTTAAACAACAACAAGAACGTACTTTTTGAAAACCCAATACACGTAGTAAGCGCCAAACAACCCCTTGATTTCATAGAGGTTGCAATCCAATATAATGACGGCTACAACGAAAACATCTATAGCTTCGTGAATAACGTAAACACACAAGAGGGGGGCACACACGTAGCAGGATTCAGGGGAGCCCTGACAAGATGTATAAACAACTTTATACAAACAAATCTGTCACAAAAACTTAAAGAGAACATTTCAGGAGACGATGTAAAAGAAGGAATGGTTGCCGTCATAAACATAAAGATACAGAACCCACAATTCGAGGGACAGACCAAGGCAAAACTCGGCAATAGCGAGATAAAGGGGTTGGTAGAGTCTGTTCTTAACGAAAAGATAACGGAATACCTTGAGTTAAATCAGGACATAGGGAAAACAATAGTCAACAAGG
>CAIJOT010000118.1 GCA_903822335.1 uncultured delta proteobacterium | reverse complement strand
GCTTGCGAAAGGATTAAGAGGTGTGCCCACCCCATGCTCCGTGACCCTTATCCCCGTTTTGGGATTGCACTTGGTACAAAGGGCATGGATGATCTCATCCTTGTTGTATATGTCTGTCTTATCATCAACAACAAGCACCATATGGAACCATGGTCCGAGTTTGCTCCCAAAAACAAGTTGTCCTATCTGTGTTGCAATATTCGCATAGATTGGTTTTACACCAACCACAACAAGGTGGTGTGTTGATTCCGGCAGCATATACACGCCTGTTATAGGGATACCCTGATCCCTCAGCATCCTCTCCATTTCAAGACCAAGGGAAAAAGAGCGTAACAATTGACCCTCGTCTGTTGGGACACCCATATTCGATACAGCCATTATCGGTTTTTTCCTCATCGTAATGGCTTTTACCCTGTAGACCGTCCGCTTTTCCCTCGGACTGGTTCTGTAACCGGTATATTCCCCAAAGGGAGCCTCTTCTATTGTAATGTTTGGCAGTATTACGCCTTCAATAATAATTTCTGCATGGGCAGGTACATAGAGGTCACAGGTTTCGCACTTCACAACCTCCACCGGTTCACCCATCAACAGGCTTGTGAACTCGTCCTCAGGTATTGCGGCCGGAGCACAGCTCGCGATTGCAGAGAGTGGATCAGGGCTTATCACGGTTGCGAAAGGCATGGGCAGATTCCTCGGTGCATACTTATTGTAAAACATCTTGCCCATGTCAGAGAAGGGCAGCACTGGCCCAACCATGGTCTTTTCATCAAAAAGCATCTGCCTGTACATACCCCAGTTGATTACATCCGTGTCAAGGTCCTTTGCTACCACAAAATGCCAGGTGCAGATATAGCGTCCGCCATCACCATCATGCACCATGGGTGCAGGGAGATTCAGCAGGTCGGCATCATCACCAGTCCATACTACTTCCTTGCACGGGGCATGCTTTTTCTGTAACACAACAGGCTTGACAGGCCTGCCTGATGTTCTCTTTAAATACTCTGCTGATATTTCAGGTATCGGTGTATCAGGGGCAAGGCCAAAGGCTATAGCAAGCCTCCTGTATGTAGCGATAGGTGCCCCAAGGGCCTCAAAGTCCGGATAGTCCTTTATGTTTTTAAAATAGGCAGCAGGTGATTTTTTTTCACAGATCCTCCGGACAATCGCACCAAGCTCAAGATCCCAATCCACCTGTTCCTTTACCTCAACGACATCGCCTGTCTTTTTCAGGGCATTGATGTATGCCCTGTTGTCTTTGTAATATTTATACGCCATCTAATACCCCCATCAGTCTATTTGAACTGTGCGACAAATTGGTCCCACTTGCCCTGGGCCTTCAAGATGAATTCAGCAAGCTCCCTCGCGACCCCTCTGCCGCCTCCAGCCGCGGTAATATGATCGGCAACTGCCTTCGCCTCCGAAGATCCGTCTGAAGGAGCTACAGAAAAAAATACCCGCTTCATAATGCCGAGGTCAATCATCTCGTCGCCTACGTAGCATATATCTCCATCCGTGTATCCGGACGCGTTTTCAAACTCGGTGAGCCTCCCCATCTTCGCCGAGGAACCCCAGAGCATGTCAGGCGGGACCCCGTAAATCTTGGCTACCTGCTCCACATCCCTCTGTACTTTGCTGGTAAGGAAGGCGACCCCTATGCCTGAGTCTATGAAAGCTTTAATCCCTAACCGGTCATGGAGGGAAAAAGATTCCGATTTTATCCCTTCCTGGGTGTAATAAAGGGTGTTGTCCGTAAGGATCCCATGGACATCAAATATCACATACTTCACTTTTTTTGCTTTTTCAATTGCTTCTGTTGTACTCATCCCTCTCACCCCCTTATTTATAGCCCATCTTGGTTACTTTCTCGACCCACTCATCCCACTTACCCATGGCCCTCAAGATAAACTCACATATCTCACGAATAGGACCTTTACCACCAGGAGCGTTTGTTATGTAGTGGGCGATCTCCTTTACATCGTCAACGGCATCGGCTACCGCTACGGCAAAACCTGCCTTTTTCATGGCGGAAATATCCGTAAGTTCGCAGCCAATGAACCCAATCTGCTCATCGCTTAGGCCGAATTCTTTCTTCAGTTCTTCAATCTTTGCTGCCTTGTCCGTTACAGCAAAATAGAGCTTATCAAGCTTCAATTCCTTCGCCCGAAACATGCCCTCTCCGTCGATGGAGGTTGTATCGAGATATGCGACTTTTATATCGTTTGCCGTAAGAGACAGATCACCGAATCCGTCCATGTGCCAGAATGAGTACCGCCGGTTCCCTTCCACATCGCAGAAGACCTGGTTGGGCGTCAGGACGCCATGAATATCATGGGCAAAGAGCTTGACCTTCTTTGCCCTCTCCATTGCATCATTCACGTTCTTTTCAAAAGCCATTCTTACCTCCTTATTAGTCTATACCGTACTCACTCCACCTGGCCTTTACCTTGGCCATCATGGCATCGTTGAGCTTGATCTCCGTGGGTTTGATCTTCCACTCAAAAGGTATCGTCGCATCAAGGATGATCCGTGAGGTGATGAACTTGTTTTCGTCCGCTCCAATAGCCGGATCGAGTGGTGTGGACCGCCCTCTGTTGATAATCTGCGTGCCGCGGGATGGACTGTAGCGGGTACCAAGTGCCCACCAGACCCTCGGAAGATCATCTGCATCAATGTCATCATCCACGATAATGACCATCTTGATTCCGTAGGCGCCTGTATTGCTGGCAATCACTGCTGCACCCACCTGGTCTGCATGACCCGGATACATCTGCTGTACGGAGACGACCACGGTGAAGCGTCCCGAGGCTTCCGGCAGGGTATAGACGGACTTGATGCCTGGGATCTGCATCTTGGTAAGATCACTCCACAGGGAGGCATTGCGCGTAAAGGCATAAAGCATATGCTGGTCCCCCACGGGCCTGCCCACGCTCGTTTCCCACAGGATCGGCTTATTCCTGAAGTATACTCGTTTGATGTCAAGTGCCGGCTTGGGAATGGGTTTAATAAGTTCTTCAGTGTAGTAGCCGGTATATTCTCCAAAGGGTCCCTCGTTTCGCAGTTGTGCGGGATCGATCTCCCCTTCCAGCACGATCTCTGCGGCCGCAGGGATAGGGAGTCCGGTGACCTGGCCAAGCACGACTTCTACGGGTTCGCCCCGCAACGTACCTACTACATCGTACCCACTCTTTGCTCCAGTCACTGTGGCGGCGCTGGCAAAGATGTGCAGGGGATCACCACCGATAATGGCGCATGCGGGCATCTTCTTGCCTGCCTTCGCATACTTCTTCATGATTCTGTCGGCCTTCTTTCCTTTCAGGATCTGTACACCGACAGTCTTGTTATCGAGGATACCCATGCGGTAGGTACCAAGGTTTATGTCGCCTGTCTCAGGGTCCTGGATGACCATGAATACCGCGGTGCCGAAGTAGCGCCCGCCGTCCAGTTCGTAAAACTTTGGTGAAGGAAAGGCGAAGGTGTCGATCTTGTCGCCGTCAACAATATTCTCGAAGATGGGGCCGTCTTTCTGTTCCTTTGCGGGGATCACCCCTTTAACGGATAGATTCAACCATTCCCTCGTAAGCTGGACCATCGAGAGATCCGGGCTTTTTCCAAGGATCATTGCCAGCCTCTGGGTAGTGCCGAATGCACCGGTTAAGACCGGGCTCTCATACCCCTTCACATTCTCAAACAGAAGCGCCGGGCCCGATTTTTCTTCCACGACCTTTGCGACATGAGAGATTTCCAACTCCCAGTCAACCTCGGTTTTGATTCTTTTGAGTTGACCTTCTTTCTCACATAGTGATATAAATCCTCTTAAATCCATTGTATACCTCCTCTCAAAACATTACTCCATTCTTACGATAAATCCTTGACATGTCAATTCATTTGTTCTTATACTCTATAAGAAAAAGTTATGTTCTCATACTCAGTCAATTCATTAATAGTCTTTTATGAAGTGGTAAAAGCAGGGAGTTTTTCCAGGGCAGCAAATGTGCTGTTCATGACCCAACCCGGTGTTTCTAATCATGTCGCACAGCTTGAAGCACAAACAAGAAGCAGGCTACTGAAAAGAGAAAAGGGTAAATTTCAACTTACGAAAGAAGGAAGGATCATATACAAGTATGCAGAGAAGATCGAAAAGATGACAAGGGAGCTGGAAAATGCCATCAGGAATATACAGAAAGATGTAAAACCGCTGCTTAAAATAGGAACTACCCCTGTGTATTCACGGATCGTCATGCCCTATATTCTCGGGAGTTTTCAGAAAGCCAATCCGAATATCATGATAAAATTAGACGTGGGGAGCTCCGATGATATGGTAAAGACTGTAGTGTCTATGCAGAATGATGTGGTGATCATCGCAAATCCAAAAACGTCAAAGAAGCTCTATGCCTTTCCTTTAGTGAAAGAAGAGCTTGTTCTGATTACATCCAACGGTCATCCGTTATCGAAGAAAGAAAGTGTCTCCCTTAAGGAAATAGGGGATTATCCGTTGATTATCAGAGAAGAGGGTTCTTCAACGAGAAAGGTAGTTCTTTCTGCGTTTGAGTTAATGCATATAACCCCTTCTGCCCTGTTTGAGGTAAAAAGCACAGAATTTATAAAGGAATGGGTTTCACAGGGGAAGGGTATATCGGTTCTTGTCAAAAGGGCAGTCCTCGATGAGGAGCGTAAGTCATTGAAGGTTATACCTTTAAAGGAACCCCTGTCGTTGGATGTTTCTGTGGTATTTCTGAAATCAAAGAAATACGACGCATCTATTCAGAAATTTGCAGACCATATGAGAGAGAATAAACTGAGGTCCTTTTTCCAGTAGAAGGAAAACAGAGAGTTATATTATGCAGGGGAGAGGGAAAGTTTCTCGACCACCTGTTCCATTAACCTCTGACAGATGGCGGTAATGTTCTTGATATTTTCTTCCGATAAAGCGTCCCAGTGTATACCAGCCACAACGACGGTATTTCTTGCAAGTCTGCGGGTCAGTTCTTCTGACATTGCCTTTGCTACAACATCTTCTTTATGTCCCACAAAGGTAAACACTGAACTTGTTGCGGCTACTTTTTCCGGATCCCTTAAGCTGGGCCTTACCTGTGCTATCCCTACGGCCCCTATATGTGGCTTTGTGCCACCCCAGAGGATTACCAGACAATCACTTCCCAACTCATGTACTTCAGCAAAGACCTCAAAGTTATCTTGTTTCTCCGATACAGTGAAGGATCGGACAGGCAAAGATGCGTGTGTAGTGTCATGTGAAATCATGTAGTTTACCCTGAATATTTTTTATTGGCTTGTATCATCCTGTGTAAAACATCAACCGCCCTCTCAGCAAAGGCTGGTTCGCTTATGTGAACCTCCATCTCCTCAATGGGAATATGAGATTTGAGAAGCTCTTTCAATCTACTTGTGAAGACCTTGTCTATGCCGGGGTCAAAAAGCTCCATACCCGCCTTATCAGCTTCAGACCAACCCTTCTTTGGAATGAGAACATGGGCTGGACCTTTTGATTTGTTCAGTTTTTCAGCGACAATTCTGGCAAATTTTTCCATCTCGGCAGGCAACATGCGAACACAAAACCTCGTGTCATGGGTGTGTATCTTTCTCCCCGCCAGTTCATCGGGCATCGGATAGACAGGGCTGAAAACTGCATTATCAAGACCGCCAGGCGCAAAAATAAGGGGTATGCCCATCCTGCCTGCCGTCTCGAGGCGATCGGGTCCAATCCCCTTGCAGTACCCCCCGAACATCTCGTCTGCTATTTCATGGGGGGTAAAATCGAGGACCCCGGCTATCTGGCCCTCAGCGATCAGTTGCTCCATAGCCATGCCCCCGCAACCGTTTGCGTGGAATGCAATCATCTC
>CAIJOT010000117.1 GCA_903822335.1 uncultured delta proteobacterium | reverse complement strand
GGCATAATCGTTCCATCGGGAAGAAAGGTGAGTCCGGACACACCAGCGGCACATCCTCCGTTGGGGATGGAATCAATAGCATCTTCATCACACAATGTACGCATCTGGGATGCAACCGGGTCTCCAGTCACGATATCAAGCCCATCTTTGTTCATGGAAAAAATTGCCTCATAGAGTTCCTTTACCCTTTCTTTCTTTAACATACTATCCAGCAGCCCAATACCTCTCCCTGAAGGAACAAGCCTTGAAAATCCAAGTCTCTGGACACCACAGGAAGAGGCTAACATTACCATGTCCATAAAATAATCAGCATTCAGGGCAGACAGGGTTACATTCAGGGTAACAGGTATTTTTGCATTCAGAAGATGTTCAACCCCTTTGAGGGATGAGGAGAAGCTACCCTTACCCCTAATCATCTCATGGACTTCTTCCGGACCTTCAAGGCTTACCTGAACACCTTTTACGTTCATCTCTGAGAGCACACGTGCCTTTCCCCCATCAACCATTGTGCCGTTGGAAAGAAGGTAGGTATCAAATCCCTGCTGCACAATCTCCTCAAGTATTTCAAAAATATCTTTTCGCAAGAAGGGTTCACCACCTGTAACATTCATACTCGGGGAAAAGGTGATACCATAATGATCTGACCAGTACTTCAACATGTCAGATACATCACCGATCACTTTCTTGATCTCAGGGAATGTGAGTTCCTCTGTCTTTCTGTCTGACTGATAGCAGTGCGTGCACCTGAGATTACATCTTTCAGTAAGATGCCACTGGATAAAAAAGTCGAACCCTTGATTAACGGACATCGTTATTCGCTTTACTCCGGTTGTGTGTAGTGTTTCCTGTCATATACAAAAATAAGCAGATATGACAATCCATGCCATATCTGCCTCTTGCCTTTGGGTTGCAGACCTGCAACGTTAACTCTTTCAGCTCTTTCACTTATGGCATCCCTTTATCATATTTTTTTCCAAAACCTTTTTCATATCCTCCCAGAAGGATGCCTCTTTCTCAAGAACCTTTTTGCTCAATACCTTTTTCATCTCATCACCCCCTTTCAAACACACCACTTATGAAAATTATTTATTCATAATAGCTGTTTAATAGAAGAATAGCATAGATTAAAACATTGTCAAGCGTGTGTACCCCCCCCCTGAACAATAGTCAAGCAATTTAAGCGTGACGCTATCCTCTCTCAATCAGGTGATAATTAGTGCTGCGGCCGCCGGAGGGGTCTTTCCTCAAGACGCCACGTTTCACAAGATCCAGAATATCCCGCAAAGCCGTGTCTTGCGAACACTTAGCCAGTTTAGCCCATCCTGATGATGTCAGCTTGCCTTCGAGACCGTCCAGTAGCTTGTTGAGAATCAACCGCTGACGGTCATTGAACGACAAGGTGGAGCAAGATTGCCAGAAACGGGCTTTCCTGAACACAGTCGCAAGTGTCTCTTCCACGTCATCAAAAGCGTGGCTCAGGCAGTCCAGGAACCATTCCAGTCCCT
>CAIJOT010000116.1 GCA_903822335.1 uncultured delta proteobacterium | reverse complement strand
GCGATAGAGAAAGAAACGCAAGAAAAAAGTCAGACTGAAGCGACACGTGCGGCGCTGGTGGTCGAAAGCCGGGAAAGTGCTGGACCGAAGATAGAGACCGATGCAAATAAAGATTCCACATCATCAGAATCCACATAAACCCTGATATAACGGGGAAACGGAGGGGAAAAGTATTACAGATGCCAACACCATCAAGAGACACAAGGACATCAAGAACCGATTCAAGACCGCAGAAGAAATTTTACCACAAAAGAAAATTTTGTCGCTTTTGTACAGACTCAGATATAAGAATAGAATACAAAGAACCTCTTGTCTTGAAGGATTACATAACTGACAGGGGTAAGATCATACCAAGGAGAATTACAGGAAATTGTGCCAAACATCAAAGGGAAGTTACTGTGGCCATAAAAAGGGCGAGGACCATTGCTCTGCTGCCCTTTGTTGTATCTGAATGGTAATATGAAATTGCAAGATGGCCGCTTCAGATCAAGATTGACGGATTCAGACTTTGAGCAAAGAGAGGGGCGCATTCTTTAAGAGTAATTTTTTCACGGGTATAGCCGTATCCTCCCTGGCCTTTCTCGCTGCATCGCTCATTCCTCTGCTGGGTGCTTTCTTTTTTATCCTAACACCCCTGCCAATTATTTATTATTATTCCAAGACAGGCAGGATACAGGGATTTGCAATCTTTCTCATATCTCTTTTCTTGGTCGCCAGTGTCCTGACATTTTCAGATTCTATTGCAAATCTTCCATTCTTATTTATAACGGGATTCTTGGGGCTCTTTCTTTCAGAAATATTTCGCAGGAACTACTCTATTGAAAGAACTGTCGTTTACCCTGTGACAGCGATATTGATGTTGTGGTGCTCGTTTATCGTTCTTCAAAGTCTTTCAGCAGGGGAAGACCCGTGGCATCTGGTTGAGGATTACATAGGGAGAAACATTCAAGAAAGCATTCAATTCTATGCTCAACTTGATATTCCGGCGGACCAGATCGACCTTATCAAGGGCAATTTTAAACAAATAACTAATTTCCTTGCAAACATTTTCCCTTCTCTTGTCCTGGTGAGCGCATCCTTTATAGTGTGGCTTAATATACTGGCGGCAAGAGAGATATTCCAGAGAACCGGAATGTGGTATCCCGATTTCGGTGATCTTTCACGTTGGAAGGCTCCGGAGGGGCTGATATGGCTTCTCATTGCCGCCGGAGGAATACTTTTAGTCCCCGTTTCGTTGGCGAGGATTGTCAGCCTTAATCTTGTGATCGTTTGCATGTTTGCGTACCTCCTTCAGGGTTTGTCAATCATAAGTTTTTTATTCAAAACAAAAAACGTTCACAGATCTTTCAGGATACTTTGTTATTTTCTCATTTTTGCTCAACAATATTTAATCCTGCTTTTGGTTGCCGTGGGCGTGTTTGATCTATGGGTTGATTTCAGAAAATTTATTAAACCGGTAACATACTCAACCTCATAAACAAGATTATAAAATCCTGTGCTTAATGATCTTGCAAAAGAGATGTAAATGGAGGCGAAAAAGGCGGGCTTCTCAAAAAATAAGAGCGGTACGAAGCTTAAATCCCGGTGTGCGGGGTGTAACTGATACATGAGTCATATAGCGTGCCCTGAGGAATGCGCATCAATTTTAGTTGTTGAGCTTCTTGTGTGCTCGCTCAGGAGTTAAATAAGGAAATTCAGATTTTACGAGGAGATTCTATGAAAATTATATTG
>CAIJOT010000115.1 GCA_903822335.1 uncultured delta proteobacterium | reverse complement strand
GTTCTTATACCGATGAGGCTTAAATCAGCGCAACCGGCATTTTTTTCTATAATTTCATGGGTAATCCTGTTGATTGTTCTTTCGACTGCTTTCTTGTCGAGCAACGTCTTACTTTCCATCAGTCATCCATATAAATAGCATTGTTAGGACATTCCTCCACACAGGACGTACATTCAATACAATCCTGGGGAGATAATACAATCACGCTATCATCATAGCATGAAAAAACATCATAAGGACATATGGGGATACATTCCTTGCAATCAGTGCACGATTCTTTAGAGATGTATGGTCTCACGTTCCATAATACTATAATGAGTTTATGAAAAAATCAATCTGTTTATCGTTTACAAAAATCATGTATTCCTGTTATTATGAAAACAATGAAGAAAATCGGCGACCTGATAAAAAAGGACAGAAATGGGGTTTCAAAGATAAAAACATGATAATACTCGGTATAGATCCAGGTCTTGCAAGCACAGGTTTTGGCGCAATTATATGCGACAATTCAGCCTCATCTCTCTTTAAGTGTGGTTATATCAAAACATTCCCCGGGGAACACATCTCCAGTAGGTTATTCCAGATTTATACTGATATCAACCATCTGATAAAAACGATAAAGCCGGACCTCATCGCAGTAGAAAATATATTTTCTTTAGTAAGGTATCCAAAAGCTGGTATACTATTGGGAGGGGTGCTTGGAATCATTTATCTCTCCATCTACCAGAATAATATATCGATGATCGAGATTACACCAAAGGAAGTGAAGAATTCCTTAGTTGGTTATGGCAGTGCGAATAAGCAGCAGGTGAAAAAGACGGTGCAGACACTGCTCAAGATAAGTGATGTGAAATCGTTCCATGCTGCAGATGCCCTTGCTGTGGCTTTAACCGCTTTTTACAGAAAGCCCCCAAGGAGAAGTGAATGATATCCTATCTGGAGGGAAAATTAAAAAGGATATCCGATGACAGGGTTACTTTGCTGGTAAATGGTATTGGGTATGACATACTAATCCCTGCTTATGTGATGAATGAAATTAGAAGAACCACGAAGACTGACAGTGAATTGAGTCTGTATATCTCTTACAACCAGACAGAGAGACAACCCAAGCCTGTTCTTGTGGGATTTAAGATGGAATTGGATAAGGAGTTTTTTGAACTCTTTATTTCTGTTGAGGATATTGGTCCTTCTGCTGCGATAAAAGCCCTGACAAAAACGGTTCGAGAAATAGCCCGTTTTATAGAGGAAAAGGACATAAAGGCATTGAAACAACTCAAAGGTATCGGAGAAAGAAAAGCAGAAAAAATTGTTGCCACCCTTAAAGGAAAAGTTGCAAAATATGCATTGATACCTCAAGTTGAATTGCCCATTGAAGTGGCAGAAGATTTCAGGAAAGAGGTTGAGGATGTTCTTGTCATTCAATTGGGACACAAGATACTTGAAGCGCGGAAGATGATTGAAGAAGCTATGAAGAGAAATTCAGGTATCAAATCGTCTGAAGAATTATTTGAGGAAGTTTACAGGGGTGAGAAAAAATGATCAACGAGGAAGTAAATAGCTTTTCTGAAATCTTAGAAAAAGATAGCATATTAGACGCAGAAGATCATCTAACCCTAAGACCCAGGAGACTCTCAGAGTATATCGGGCAGGATAAGGTTGTTGAAACACTGAATATTGCTATAGAAGCAGCGCTGCAAAGAAAGGAACCATTGGAACATATCTTGTTTAATGGCCCGCCTGGTTTGGGGAAAACAACATTAGCCCATATCATTGCGAATGAGATGGGAACAAAGATCATCACCTCTTCTGGCCCGGCCCTGGAAAAAGGTGGTGATTTGATGGGTCTTTTGACTCACATGGAGAAGGGCGATGTCTTTTTTATTGATGAAATCCACAGAATGCCAAAGGTTGTTGAGGAATTCCTCTACCCAGCGATGGAGGATTTTGCTGTAGATTTTATATTTGATAAGGGTGTCCATGCGAGAACCCACAGATACAGGCTCGAACAATTTACTTTAATCGGTGCTACAACAAGGGCAGGTCTATTGTCTTCTCCTTTAAGGGAGAGGTTTGGAATTACAAGGGACCTAGATTTTTATATGGAAAAAGACCTGATTCGTATTGTGAAACGCTCTGCATCGATACTGAGCATTATCATAGACGATGAGGGTGCATACGAAATATCGAGGAGGGCAAGGGGAACTCCACGTGTTGCGAATAGGTTGCTGAAGCGTGTTCGTGATTTTGCGCAGGTCAGGGCAAATGGAGATATAACAAGGAATGTAGCGATGGATGCCCTGGAACTGGAAGGCATTGATGAATCCGGGTTAGGGGAAACAGACAGGAAATTACTCCAGGCAATTATCTGGAACTATAAAGGTGGGCCTGTGGGTATAGAGGCCCTTGCCGCAACGCTTCAACTGGAAGCAGATGTGTTGATAGAGGTGGTTGAACCGTATCTCTTAAAAACAGGTTTTATCATCAGGACATCACAGGGGAGAAAGGCTTCAGAAAGGGCATTTTCCCACCTCAATATTCCCTATCAGAACAAGCCGGATACCCCTGGGTTATTTTAAGAAATCTGGAAAAAAAGGTGAAACAATTTATTCCCGTTTTTTCCCCTTGATTGCTTTGGAGTAACTTAGAACAGCCTTTACATAATTGTCACAATGGTTATATGACCAGATAGCTTTTTTGTTTTTCTCTACATTACCCTTTTCCCAACCATGAGACTTTAAATAATGAGCGATACTGGCAATTGCATCATGGAAATTAAACAGATCTATCGCCCCATCGCCATTTCCATCAACCGCATATTCTATGAAAGAGGACGGTACAAACTGACACAGACCAAATGCCCCTGCCCATGACCCTTTAATTGAGAAAGGGTCTTGCTTGTTTTTTTTACAGAGTATCAATAGATTGACCAGCTCTTCTTCAGCCCACGCTGAGCGAGGGTTTTCAAAGAGCGTTAAGGTTAAAAGACTGTTGAATACAGGATAATTCCCGAGATACCTGCCGAAATTGGTTTCCACACGGAAAATAGCAATCAAAAACTCCTTTTCTACCCCGTAGGAGTCTTCAATTTGCTTTAAAGCAACACTGTGTTCTTTCATAATCTTCTGTCCCTGCTCTATAGACTTACGGCTGAGGAGACCGAACTTTCGATGAAAATAGTTTAAACCCTTACCCTTTTTTGTGAGGTTTTCAGGATACAGGGTTATACGTTTATCAGAAAAAATTGCCTGAATTTCTTCATCGCTGAACCCTTTTCCCCTTAGTTTTTGTGAGAGTAATGATTTTTGCTGTGAAAAGTCTCCCGCAATATCTCCATAAACATTGGAAATAATTATAAAAAACATTAAGAAAAGGCCAGTGAATACTACATGTATTTTGAGAATATTTTTCAGATCCCCCTTCTTCGATTTGTTACTACAATTTTATCAATATAATTGAAAAAATCAACAATTTTGAGCAATCAAAATGATATTGGTTTGCTCATAGTGACTGTGATAATATGTAACAGGTAGTGTTTTACAGTCAGAGTCTTGGTAAAAAACGAGAGAGGAGGAAAAGGCGATGGAAAAGCATGAAATAAGTATAGACAGAATTTCATACCCCATGCCATGTTCAATTGTAGGAGTAAAGGTGAACGGGAAACCGAACCTTTTAACAGTTGCCTGGTTCAGTATGGTTAACTTTAAACCTCCATATATCGGGATAGCCTTAAATACGATTCACTATACCAACCCCGGTATAAAAGAAAGCGGAACGTTCAGCGTGAATATCCCTTCGAGTGACATGGCTGAAATTACT
>CAIJOT010000114.1 GCA_903822335.1 uncultured delta proteobacterium | reverse complement strand
TCGAGGAAGCAAAACAATACGCACGGTACATAAAAAAGGTATTTATTGCTGACGGGGATGCACTCGTTATACCCCAGAAGAAGCTCATCCCTATCATTCAACTTGTCAGGGATTCCTTTCCTAAGCTTGAGAGGATTGGTATATATGGCAATACAAAATCCATTTTAAAAAAATCTGTTGATGAGCTTAAGGCCTTAAAAGAGCTTGGCGTTGGCATTATCTATCTTGGTGTGGAATCAGGTGACCAGGTTGTACTTGACAGGGTTTGTAAGGGAACGACCTTGGATAAGACAGCAGAAGCGGCGAAGAGGGTAAAGGATGCAGGGATTATACTCTCGGTAACTGTGTTGCTTGGTCTTGGTGGTGTTGAGAGGAGCAGGATTCACGCAGAGGAGACAGGGAAATTTTTAAGCAGGATAGACCCGGATTATGCAGGAGCTTTGAGCGTGATTATTGTGCCCGGTACCCCTCTCGCAGCAGAGGTAAAGAAAGGCATCTTCAAGGTTCCAGATCCTTATATGTTGCTCGAGGAACTGAGTACCATGATACAAAACACGAATGTAACCCATACATTTTTTGCCTCAAACCATGCCTCAAACTATCTGCCTGTGAAGGCGTGGTTGCCAGAAGACAAGGAAAAAACCTTAAAGGCAATACATTACGTATTGAATCGAAAAGACCCGTCTCTTTTAAGACCCGAATTTATGAGGGCTCTCTAAAGATGGAACAACCATACAAGTCAGTGGAAACAAAAAAAACAGAATTTGTAGATGTGCCTATCAGGGTGAGGTATGCCGATACAGACATGATGGGCATTGTCTATTATGGAACATACCCGGTGTACTTTGAAATTGGAAGAAGTGAGTATATGAGGACAAAAGGCTTTACATACAAGGAATTTGAAGATATGGGTTACCACCTTGTGGTTGTTGGCATGGAGATAAAGTATTACAACACCGCCACGTATGATGACCTCCTCATAGTGAAAGCACGGATCAGTGAATTGCAATCAAGGGGGATGACATTCCATTATAAGATATATAAGGACGAAAACCTGGTAGTCGAAGGAAAGACAAAGCACATCTGTGTAAATAGTAGCAAAAAAACCGTAGTAATCCCCTCGCATCTTGTACACATCCTGAAAGATGTCATATCCAAATAATATTCTGGTTATCAGGTTGAGTTCCCTTGGTGATGTCCTTATGAGTCTTCCTGCCGTGAAGGCGATGAAAGAAAACAATGCATCGGCACGTATCTCGTGGCTGGTGGAGGGTTCTGTTGGCGAACTGTTGTCTTATCAAAACTTTATTGACGAGGTGATACAGTTCCCGAGAGGCCACATTGAAAGGGAAATCAAGAGAGGCAACCTTATCAGCGCAGCGAAAGAGATGAATGTTTTTATGAGAAAGCTGAGAAAGACGAAGTATGATCTCATAGTAGATTTTCACGGCATAATAAAGAGCGCTCTACTATCAATGCTCGCCCCCGGGCAAAGAAGGGTTGGTTTTGGTAAGATATTTGCGAAGGAAAAAAGCCATTTTTTTTATCACGAGCGCGTTGAGGCTGACGAAAAGAGGCTCCATAAGGTAGAGAGGAATATGCTTCTTCCAAGTTATTTAGGTACAAACGGCACCATTCCGGAGATTACCCTCACCGTGCCGGTGAATATGAAGGAATATATAGAAACATTTTTTTCAGAGAATGGTATTACTTCCCCGATCTTTGCAATTAATCCTTTTTCCAGTCAAGGGAGTAAGTTCAAGAGATGGCGTATAGAGCGTTACGGGGAGCTGATAAAAAAGATACGGAATGAAATGCACGGGAATGTGCTCATATTGTGGGGACCAGGCGAGGAAGAGGAGGCAAAGCGCTTACAACAAACGGCAGGTAAAGGTGTGTTTTTATCCTGTCCCACGAATGTCCCACAGCTCTTTGCTCTGTTAAACAGGGTAGATATGTATATTGGTGGCGATACAGGCGTTATGCATCTCGCTGTCTTTGCACGAAAGCCTGTTGTCGCAATCTTTGGCCCGACAGATGTTCTGGTGAATGCTCCATACGGTTCTCCCCACAGGATAGTAAGAAAAGAACTGCCCTGTAGCCCTTGCAAAAACAAAGATTGTCAGGACAGGAGGTGTCTTGAAGAGATTACGGTGGAAGAGGTGTTTGAAGCAGTGCGTGATATGATGGCTTATATGCAAAACAACAAATCACAAAAAGGTTACACTGAATGAAGGTCCTCTTTGTGTATCCCAATATCAACACCCAGATAGGTTTTAATTACGGGATCGCATATATGTCTGGTCTTTTAAAAGCGAATAACATTGAGACATACCTGTTGAATGTGAATGAAAAGCTCAACTATCCCTTGGACCTCGAGAGGATCAAAAGAGACGTGAAGCGTATCAAACCGGATTTCATAGGTTTTTCTGTCCTTACGAACCAGTATAAGTATGCCCTCAAGATTGCTCAGAGCATAAAGGGTTACCTCGATGTGCCTATCATCTTTGGAGGTATTCACCCCACCATGGACCCTGAGGGGACTATCTCTGAAAGCCCTGTAGACTACATTTGTATCGGGGAGGGAGAAGAGGCACTGCTGGAACTGATGCAAAAAGGTAGCCCAAAAGGTATACGGAATATGGGGTATAGAGGTAAAAACAAGATAGTCTTTGAACCCCTAAGGCCTTATATAGACATTGTAAAACTGCCCTTTAAGGATTACGAAATCTTTGATTTTCAACAGATGATAGATGCAAAAGACGGATGGGTAGGTTTGACCGCCTCAAGGGGCTGTCCATTCAGGTGTACCTATTGCCTCAACCATAAAATTATGGGATTATATAAGCAGCATGGCCATTTGCCAAAGCATTATCTGAGAAGGCACACCGTAGATCAGCTGATTGATGAAATAGAATATCTCCTTTCCCATTACAACAGGATAAAGATGTTCATTTTTGACGACGATATCTTCACCTTCGATAAGGAATGGCTCCGGGAGTTCTCGGAGAGGTACAAAGCAATCACAGATATAGGTTTTGTCTGTAATGCCCACGCACGGGTATTCGACGAAGATATGGCAAGGCACCTTAAAGAGGCAGGGTGCAGGATTGTGAAATTTGGCCTTGAGAGCGGGAGTGAACGGATGAGAAGGGATGTGCTCAACAGATATATGTCGAATAAGGACATTGAGAAGGCCTTTGATGTGGCGCACAGGTTTGGTCTTCATACGTCAGCTTTTGTTATGGTAGGATTACCTGATGAGAAAAGAAAAGACATTATGGAGACGGTCAAACTCCTTAGCCGGATACAACCAGGGAGGTTCCGTTGGTCATTATTTTTTCCTTTTATTGGGACCAAGGCGTATGATATAGCAGAGAAGGCAGGATTGATAGACTTTGAAAAGATGCACAGGCTTGATAACTTTACAGACGAAACATGTATGAAACTTGGGGGTGATATGGACCTGCTTGTTGATAAAGTGAAGACACTATTCTGCCTGTTTGTGAATGGCTATGCAAATATGGACGGGGAACAGAGGTATATAGAACTCGTAAAGGAGTTGGAGCTCGCAGGAGAGGATGACTGGCTGGAGAAGAAAAACCTGTTTTTAAAACAAGCAGAAATGTTAGATAAAAAGATGGAGACAAAAGGGAAACCTTACTATACAGTGAAGTATAATCCATTTATGGGTGTGAGAAGTGACTGGAAAGACGATAGTATATCTGCCTAACTGGCTGGGCGACATGGTGATGGCCACCCCCTTCCTCCGCTCGTTGAGGGCATCACTGGACGGAGAATTATGGGGTATAGGAAAGGGTAACGCCATACATATCTATAATGGTCTGGAGGTTTTTGATAGGTTCATAACTCTCGACAGCAAGGGGTTTATTCCATTTTTAGACACCATAAGCTTTTTGAGGAATGTACACTTTGAGAGAGGTATTATACTGCCCCATTCATTCCGTTCTGCCCTTTTGCTTTATGTGGTAGGAATCAAGAAAAGGATTGGGTATGCGAGGAATGAGAGGGGATTTATGCTGACAGACCATGTGAATGGAGGAACAGTGCCAGAACCTACGGTAGAACATTACCTTAAAATTATCGATGAACTCGGCGGTAAGAGATTGCTCGATTCACCATTGCTTTTTGTAACGGAAGATGAGGAGCAGAAATTTGATGATAGGTATATGGATATTCATAAACCTTATGCAGTATTTATCGTGGGTGCACAGTATGGACCATCCAAGTGCTGGCCCGATTCTTATTTTTCTGAACTTGCAGACTTGATCGTGAAAGAGCATAACATGAAGGTATATGTCCTGCCCGGGAAAGGCGAGGAAGAGCTTGCACATAAAGTGTTCGAAGGGATTACTAATAAAGATAGGGTAGAAGTAAAACTGTTGGATATAAGGGATTTGAAGGTATGCCTTTCAAGGGCAACTGTTGTGGTGAGCAATGATACGGGACCGCGGCACCTTGCAGCGGCACTTTCCGTCCCCACCGTTGTACTTTTAGGCCCAATGGATGAACGGTATACGTATTATCCAAGCGATTGTACATATCAAATCTGTAGGGATGTTCCATGCAGGCCCTGCAACAAAAAGAGGTGTGACAAGGACCATGAATGCTTAAAGCACATAACACCGCACGACGTGCTGGTGAGATTGGAGGAAGCCCTTGAAGGCAAATCAGAAAAAACTGCTTGAGGGATTTAAAGGAAAAAAAATCTGTGTAGTCGGGGATATCATTGCCGATGTATTCATCTTTGGAAAACCATACAGGCTTTCGAGAGAAGCCCCTGTTGTTGTGATAAAACACGAGGAAGAGAGGATATATCCAGGAAGTGCGGGTAACACGATAAACAACCTTTTAGCCCTTGGTGCTCATGTTTTCCCTTTGGGCTTTATAGGCAAAGATGATGCAGGGAACAGGTTGATGGATTACTTTTCCCGCTACAAGTCCATTGATAGAGAAGGGTTTATACGCCATAATGGGGAAACAGTCACAAAGACGAGGATTCTTGCGGGGGATACACACACATCAAAGCAACAGGTGATAAGGATTGATAAGGATACAAATAGGCTTGTTTCAAAAAAGGAAAGAAATCTGCTTATGGAGAGGTTAAGGGAAATTGTCCCTCACATGGATGCGCTGATTATTTCAGATTACGGGCATGGGGCGATTGATCAGAAAGTTATTGACTATGCGAGGAAAATGGCAGATGAAAAGATAGTTGTGGGGGATTCACGATACAGCCTTAGGGGGTTTGAGGGGTTCACCATGATTACACCGAACGAATCAGAGGCGTATGGTCTTTGCTCTATGGATGAACAGCACCACATAGAAGAGGTAGGCAAGAAGATGCTTGGTTTTATGGGTGTGAAAGCACTCCTCATTACAAGGGGAAATAAAGGCATGAGCCTTTTTTTGAAGAGCGGAGGGATTCATCATATACCCATCTCTGGTAAGGATGATGTTACGGATGTGACAGGCGCAGGTGATACTGTCTGCGCAGCGGTGACCCTTTCCCTTGCAAGCGGTGCAGATTTCTATACAGCTTCAGTCATCGCAAACTATGCGGCGGGAGTGGTGGTAATGAAACGGGGAACGGCTACAGTTACCCTATATGAATTAAAAGAGGCTATGGAGGCAGATGGGGCAGGTCATTAACGAACTCGCTGAGTTAAAAAACATTATTGAAGGGGAGAAGAAAAAAGGGAAAACAATAGTCTTCGGTAATGGTTGTTTTGACCTCCTCCATGTTGGACATATCAGATACCTGAAAGGAGCAAAGGCGCTCGGAGATATCCTCATCGTTGCGATCAATGACGATTCATCCGTTACTGGACTCGGGAAGAGGAAGCAGGTCGTGACACCTGTGAGGGAGAGGGCCGAGATCGTCTCTGCCATAGATTGTGTAGATTACGTGATAATCTTCAGCGAACCCAATGTAGAAAAATTACTTTTGACACTGAAACCTGATATACACGCAAAGGGTACAGATTATACAGAAGGTAATGTTCCGGAAAGAGATATTGTGCTTTCCTATGGAGGCAAAGTTTCAATAGTCGGTGATCCTAAAGACCACTCCACAAGGGACATGATTAAGGTTATAAAGAGTTTAGAGGACAGATAATGCAAGGTTCAGAGAACAGGGACGAGGGACGAGGGACGAGGGACGAAAACAACTCACCACTCGCAACCTGCAACTCGCAACTGCCTTTGTCTGTCTACATGATCACCCTGAATAACGACAAAACAATTGAGAAGGCATTGCAGAGCGTCACAGGCTGGGCAGAAGAGGTTGTTGTGGTTGATTCCCACAGCACTGATGGTGCCCTTGACATTATCATGAAGTATACGGACAAAGTATACCAGTTTGATACGTATGACCAGCGAGAGAAATACCAGTATGCCCAGGACAGGTGTAAAAACTCCTGGGTACTCTTTATTGATGCTGATGAATGGCTTACGTCCGGGATCAAGAAAGAGATAGAGGGTATTGTTTTAAAGGGAACTACTTATGAAGGTTTTATTGCAGGCAGGAGAAACATTTATCTTTGGAGAGAAATAAGGTATGGCGGCTGGTATCCGGATGAAGAAATACGGTTATACAAAAAAGACAGGGGTAGCTGGCAGGGGGGCATTCATGCAAAGGTATATGTTGAGGGCAAGGTGGGAAGATTGAGAAACAGCTATATGCACACCCCTTACACGGATACTGCCCATCAGATAAGGACTATTGACAGGTATTCTGAAGCCTTTGCGAAAGATCTTTACTCATCTCACAGTCATTTCCATCTTTTCAATATGCTCATGAGGCCGATATACCGCTTTTTCAGGGATTATGTGTTCAAAAGAGGCTTCCTTGATGAAGTACCGGGGCTCATTATCGTTGCATCTACGATGTATTATGTGTTTATGAAGCATGCAAAACTATGGGAAATGGAGAAGAAGAATGAAAAGAAAGGGAGCATTCAGGAGTAAAGAGGTTCTCGTCACGGGTGGCCTGGGTTTTATAGGGAGCAACCTGTGTATAGAGCTGGTGAAGCTCGGCGCTCATGTAACCATAATAGATAACATGTTGCCGAGACAGGGGGGTAACCTTTTCAATGTACGGGATGTAGAAGATAAGGTAACGGTGAATGTTTCCGATGTGAGAAATGAATTATCCATGAATCACCTTGTGAAAGAGAAGGACTATGTCTTTCATCTGGCTGGGCAGGTCAACCATGTTGACAGCATGCGGAATCCTGTTCAAGACCTTGATATAAATTGCCGGGGGACACTCGTATTGCTTGAGGCATTGAGGCAGCATAACACGTCAGCAAAGATTATATTCGCAGGAACAAGGGGCGAGTATGGGTCGAGCGTAAAACTCCCTGTTGATGAAGACCATCCGACAAATCCAAAAGGCATATATGCTGTTACAAACTTAACGGCAGAAAAGATGGTGCTTGTGTATGATGACATTTACGGGATAAAAGGTGCATGTTTGAGGATAACAAATACCTACGGCCCGCGACACCAGATGGCCCATGACGAATACGGTGTCTTCAACTGGTTTATCCGAAAAGCTATGGATAATGAAAATATCCCGGTATTTGGAGACGGCAGAATCCTCCGTGATTTTCTCTTTGTCGAGGACCTTGTGGAATGTATGCTCATGGTGGCAAGCACGGGAGAGGCATACGGAAAGGTCTTCAATGTGGGGACAGGTGTGCCGGTGAGTTTTTATGAACTTGCCCGCAAGATTGTGGAAATAGCAGGGACTGGAAAAGCAAAGTTTACAGCATTTACAAAGGAGAGGGAAGAGGTTGAACCTGGTGATTACTATGCTGACATTACAAAAATTAAAAAGGTTGTAGGGTGGAAACCCAGGACATCACTTGAGGAAGGCATAAGCAAGACAGTTGAGTATTACAGGAAATACAAGAAGGAGTACTGGTAATGGAAGTGAAGATATTCAACCTGGAAAGAGATCACCATGACATAAAGGGTAAACTTGTTCAATGTTTTGAAGAGGTTTTATCAGAGGGGGAATACGTTCTCGGGAAAGAAGTAAAAGCGCTGGAAGAAGAATTTGCTGCCTATATCGGGGTTAAATATGCTGTTGGAGTAAATAGCGGCACAGATGCGATAAAAATTGGTGGTTTGTCTACTGGTTTAAAATCAGGGGACAAAATTGTAACAACCCCGAATACATACATCTCAACAGCAATGGGGCTTTCTGTATACGGGATGAGACCGGTTTTCTGTGATATAGAATTGGAAACATATAATATGGACCCCGGGCATCTCGCTGATGTCCTGAAGAGAGAAAAAGATGTGAAACTTTGTATCCCCGTTCACCTTTACGGGCATCCCTGCCGTATGGATGAAATACTGGATACGTGTGAGAAGTATCGTGTCAAGGTGATGGAGGATGCATGCCAGGCCCATGGTGCCATGTATAAAGAAAAAAAGGTCGGTTCTCTCGGTGATGTTTCGGCATTTAGCTTCTATCCCACAAAAAACCTTGGTTGCTACGGCGATGGTGGTATCATCGTTACAGACTCCGATAAAATATACGCAAAAGCTGTAATGTTAAGGACATATGGTCAGGAGGCAAAACACGTCCACGTGACAGAGGGTTTTAATTCGAGGCTCGATGAACTGCAGGCTGCATTACTGCGTGTTAAATTTAAAACACTCAACTACTGGAACGAGAGGAGGAGACACATAGCGTGGTTATACAGGAGGGAACTTGAAGAAACACCGCTTGTACTGCCCTTTGAGGCCCCCTGGGCATACCATGTGTATCATCTCTATGTGGTGAGAACAAAGGACAGGGATGAGTTAAGGAAATACCTTAACGAGAAGCATGTATCAACCCTCATACATTACCCGACACCCATACACCTTCAGAAGGTATACAAACATCTTGGGTATAAAAAAGGTTCATTCCCAAAAGCCGAAGAGGTAACGAACGAGATCATTTCATTACCCATGTACCCTTCCCTGAAGCAGGATGAAGTACTCTATGTATGTAGATGCATACGAGAGTTCTTTGGAAAATGAAGGTTTTACACCTATTCAGCGACTGGAAATGGACAGGTCCTGCTGAACCAACAGTATCGTTATGCGAGGCCCTGAGTAGTGAAGGGGTAGATGTTGCCATCGCTTATAGAAAGACGCCAATGCCTTTCCGCGAAAGAACCGTTGAGAAAGAGGTGCAGTCAAGGGGTATCAGAGGCTTCGACGGTTTTAGGTTAAACAGGTATTTTTCCCTGAAAGACTGGTTTTTTGATATAAGAGCTATCAGGGCCTATGTTGATGTACAGGGGATTGATATTGTTCATGCAAACCTTTCCCACGACCATTTTATCGCTATATTTTCCCTTTCCTTTTCGAGGAAAAGGCCGCTGATAGTGAGGACAGACCACAAAAGGGATGGTCTGGCGTATGACCCTTTCATGGCATGGGCATTTAGAAGGACAGATGGCCTTGTGAGCTATAGTAAGAAGATAATGGAACAGGGTGCAAGGAATTTTTCTTTTCTCCAGGAAAGAACGTGTATCATCCCTCCGGGGGTTAAAACCTATCATGGGCAAACGAAAAACATGAAAGAAGAATTCGGCATTAAGCCTGAGGAAAAAGTGATAGGCGTCATAGGGCGGCTCAAGTCAGATAGGGGTTACGATGTGATACTCAGGGCATTCAAACTCCTTAAGGGCCGCATGGGTAATGTGAAACTCCTCATTGTGGGCAGGAGTTCCCAGATTGAAGAGAGCATAAAAAAACCCCTTGCAAGCCTTGGGCTTGAGAACGATGTGATCCTTGCCGGTTACAGGATAGATGACTATTTTTCTGTAATCTCAACCTTTGACCTCTTTGTCATGATGCGGGCAGGGAGTGATGGTACTGCACGGGCTTTGAGGGAAGTGATGGCCATGGGAATACCAGCCATTGTATCAGATATGGGAATGCTGCCTGAGCTTGTGGAAGATGGGAAGACGGGGTTTGTCGTTAAGCCCGACGAGCGCGAGCTTGCAGAGAAAATGGTAGCAATCCTCCTCGATGATGAAAAAAGGAAGATTTTGGGAGTCAACGCACGAGAGACTGCCTTCGAGAAGTGGAGCTACACCACTCAGGCTCAAAAAATGAAGAGTTTTTATGAGAGCCTCCTCCGTCTCTAAATGCTAATGCTAAAATGATTAGCAGTTAATTAGCAATTCATACTTGACAACCTCTAAATGCTAATGCTAAAATAATTAGTACTTAATTAGCACATTGAGGCTATAACATGAAAATACCAGAAAAACCACCTGATATTACAGATGTTTCTTTAGATAAATCACTGTTCTCTGAAGAAATGTCGATAGTTGTGAAGAAAGCTAACAGGGATTATCTTTACTGGGACAAATTTAAATATCGGGTTCCTGAAGGTATCAGAACCGAATCTGCCTGGGCGGCCCTGAAGACAGCAAGGTCTTTACAGATGAAATACGTTCCCTTAAAAGACACATCAGGTAGACTTTTCTGCTATTGGCTTCCTGATATTGTATTGCAATATCTTCACCTTATAGACCAGGACACAGGGGGACAGATTATAACGGACAACCCATCTATCTATGCACAGGAAAAGAGATGGTACCTGATGAATTCTATCGTTGAAGAGGCAATAGCTTCGAGTCAGATTGAGGGAGCGGCAACAACAAGACAGGTGGCTAAGGATATGCTCCAGACCGGGAGGAAACCGAGAGATAGGTCTGAGCAAATGGTATATAATAACTACATCACTATTTCAAAAATCCGGGAACTGATAGACAAACCACTCACCCCGGAACTGCTTAAAGAACTTCAAGGTTCTATCACGAAGGACACGCTTGACGACCCATCCTATGAAGGGAGGTTCAGGACAGTCGAAGACCGCCCAATATATGTATCAGATTTTGAGGGCAACATACTTCATGCCCCTCCTCCAGCACAAAATATAAAAGAGTCCATAGACCTCCTATGCGAGTTTGCCAATGAGGATAAGGAGGGAGAATTTATTCATCCTGTCATAAAGGGCATCATTCTTCATTTTTGGCTTGCTTATATACACCCATTTAATGACGGCAACGGGCGTACCGCAAGAGCGCTTTTTTACTGGTATATGCTGAAGAAAAATTACTGGCTTTTTGAGTATCTGTCTATTTCAAATATTATCTTAAAAGTCAGAACTCAATACTACCGGTCTTTTTTATATTCCGAGATTGATGACGGGGATATGACATACTTCATTATATTTCATCTCCGTGCGATCTCGACGGCTATTGGACAGCTAAAGTGTTACATAAAACAGAAGCAAGAGGAAGCAAGAGATGTGGCGACACAATGGAGGCGATACCCATCTCTCAATTACCGACAGAAAGGGGTACTCAACCGTGGGTTGGCTAATTCCGAGGCTACGTTCACCTTCGAGTCCCATATGCGTATGTACGGTGTTGTACACCAGACGGCAAGGACCGACCTTCTCCAGCTTGTTAAAGCCGGACTTCTTGAGAAAAATAAAAAGGGGAGGCAATTCTATTTCATTCCGGTTAAAGACCTTAAGGATAGGCTAAAATGAAAATAACGGGGGGCAAATGGAAACAACAAAAATAGCTGTTTTTAAAGGGGAAGAGATACGAAAGACAATTTATAAAAACGAATGAAGGTCGGATATGAAAGGGTTCAGGAGATAGGAGACTCTGAGCTTGCAACAAAATGAACGAAGAGGCATAGAGGAAAACTGGAATTAGACTGGGTGGATAAAGGGGATATTATTGTCACGAAGTTTTCAATATGAATGCATTTATCTTTGATTTTAACCATCTGAAGGATTAATATAGGAAGATGTACACAGAAAAGGAATTAAAATTCATCCTGCAAGAAGGCGAAGGATATAAAGTCGAATTCAAAGAAAATGTGAGCAATATAGACCGAGACATAGTTGCCTTTGCAAATTCATCGGGCGGCAAGATTTTTGTCGGTATCACCGATGACAAGAAGATTTTAGGCATTGAAGTTACAAACAAACTGAAATCACTAATTCAGGACATTGCCAACAACTGCGACCCAAAGGTCACAATCATCCTATGGGAGGTCCATAATGTTTTAATCATTGAGGTGCGTGAAGGCACCGATAAACCGTATAAATGTGCTTCAGGTTTCTACAAGAGGATGGGTGCTAATTCTCAGAAATTAAACAGAGATGAAATATTGGACATATTCAAATCAGAAGGAAAAATCAGATTCGATGAGATAGTTGAGCCAAAGTTCAAATACCCTAAAGACTTCGATAGTAGGAAGTTAAACAGATTTTTAGCCCTTGCGGGTATTTCACGCCCAACTTCCATTGAAAACATCCTTGTTAATCTGGGAGTTGCCGAAAAACAGGAGAGGACACTTTATTTCAACAATGCCGGTGTGCTGTTTTTTGCAAAAGAACAACAGAGATTCGTTCCGTGGGCGGTCTTTACCGTTGCCCTGTTTAAAGATAAAGTCGGCGTTGATATCATTGACAGGAAAGAGATACAGGGCGGTCTTTTTGAAATCGTCGAGTAGGTGATGGACTTTGTAAAACTCTACGCCAAAGTGGCATACCATTTTACCGGAAAGCCGCAAAGGGAAGAAATCTACGAGTATCCTTTTGAGGCAATCAGGGAAGCTGTTATCAATTCCGTCATTCACAAATACTATTTTGAGCACGGACACAACAATTTACTAAGATTCTTTCCCGATAAAATAAGGATTGAGAACTTTTGGGTAAAGCCTCAGCATTTTAGACTCGGTAAGACCGTATTCAGAAGAAACCCGCTAACGGTTGATCTGTTTTCGCGTATCAATTTCGGTGAGAAAATGGGAACCGGATTATATCGGATGAAGGATATATGCAAGAGAGAAAATACCCCCTTCCCAAAAGTGGAATATAATGAAAACTATTTCTACATCAATTTTACCCAAAGCAACGAATATATAGAAATCGCTGGCCCATCTGTTCAGGTCGTAGAAAAGGTCGTAGAAAAGGTCGTAGAAAAGGTCACCGAAAACCAGTTAAGAATTTTAGAGGAGGTAAGGAAAAACAAATATATAACGGCAAAGCAACTTTCTTCTCTTATTGGCATCTCTTCAAGAAAGATTCAGGATAATATGAAAAAGCTTAAAGAAAATGGTTTGCTTAAAAGAACCGGTTCTTACAAAGGCGGGTGTTGGGAGGTTGTAAAATAATATTGAAAATAAGAACCTATATAATGAGGAAAGATGGCGAGGAGGCATAGGGGAAAGCTCGAACTGAACTGGGTGGATAAAGGGGACATAATCGTCACGAAATTTGACGAGAATGGAAAGACCTATCCTGCATCGTATATTCAGGGACGGATTTCAGATGAAGGGATGGAAACAGATTGCCAATAATTTTAACATTCGATATAATACAGTAAATGACACTTAACACGCAAAAATTAGAAACTGAAAATTTAAAGCAATTTCCTAAACGTATTTACTCACCAAGAGAGTTTAAAAATTCTTGTGATGCAGGATTACATGTAAAACCATTCCTAAAATGGGCAGGTGGAAAAAAACAGCTTTTAACTGAACTGGCGGAAAGATTACCAGCGCCCTGTGTTTTAAATAGGTTTACGGAAAATTGTATTACCCCCTCGGTCTGGTGCTCCATGGAGAGAAAAGCATCTGTTCGGTTCTTTACGGCAAGCGCTTCCCCCCATCCCCCTACCGTTACACTCCAGGGGGCTCTCTACCTTGCCGTGAACTTCACAGGCTTTTCTTTGCTCCACTCCGCAATGCCCATCGTCAGTAACACAATTTTCCTCAAAAT
>CAIJOT010000113.1 GCA_903822335.1 uncultured delta proteobacterium | reverse complement strand
GCCATTTTGTATGCCTGGGCTGATGCAGCATAACCAACGCTTAAGCCCTTGGCAAAATTGGGTCTTGCTGCCATATTCACTGCCTCAGAGGCTGCACCGATACCCATTATCCAAACAGGTTTCTTTGAGAATGCCCTGGCCTTTTCTGCGTTTGCGAGGATGACACAAGAGCTTCCGTCAGCATTTGCACAGCAATCGCCAACCCTCAAGGGCGACGCCACAGGGCCTGCCAGCTTTGCCTCAGGATTCTTTGGATCAAAATCCTCTGGTTTTACCCCCTTGCGGTAGACTGCCCTTTCGTTAATCTGACCATAGGTGGCAGCTTTGACCCTTACCTTCATGAGGTCATCGAGGGTAAGGCCGTGATTCGCCATATATGCCTGTGCATAGAGTGCATAATAAGCCGGCATCATGGTTCCAAACGGTGCTTCCCACTGGATGTCTGCACCTCTTCCCATCCTCTCCTGGGATTCTGCAGAAGTGATTTCGGACATCTTCTGGAAGCCGAGAACGACAACTACATCGTGGAGCCCTGACTTAATCATGCTGTACGCTACCCTTACACCAGTGCTGCTCGATGAACAGACGGTCTCAACATAGAACGTCGGCTGGGGAACAAGTCCTAAGTATTCTGCAAGAACACCTGCAGGTGACCTCTGTTTGTCGTATTCAGGCGCCGAGCAGAAGATGGAAGCATCAACATTTTTCTGTGTGATGCCTGCGTCCTGCATAGCTTCCCTGAATGCCTCAAAGGCCAGTTCCCTGATGGAGCCTTCATAGCCTCTCACAAATGAGCTCTGGCCCACACCAATAACTGCTACATCTTTTGACATAAATCCCTCCTTCACTAATGATTTTTTGTGTTTTTAGCCCGTTGATACATTGCTACAAAACGATTATGCTCCTTCATGTCTTTTGAAAAAACATGGGTGCCATCATTTTTAGAAACAAAATAGAGGTAATCCACAGGTGCTGGATACAACGCTGCCATTATGGAATTTTTATCAGGATTGCATATAGGACCCTTTGGCAGCCCTTTAAATTTATATGTATTGTAAGGGGTATACCTTAACAGATCTGCTTTTTTTAAAGGGCTGTCGAATACCCCAATCCCGTAAATCACCGTCGGGTCACAATCGAGGGACATCCCCTTTTTTAACCGATTATGGAAAACTGCTGAAATAATGGGTTTTTCTTCCTTCTTTTTTGCTTCTCTTTCTATCATGGATGCGAGCGTAAGTGTATCATGTATATCGAGATTGAGTTCCTTCATCCTTTGTTTTATCTCGTCTTTTCCAAATATTTTAAAGGTTCTCTGGGCAATCTTTTCTATAAACCTGTCCATGTCAATTTCTTTGCTGTAATAGTATGTATCGGGTGTAAGATAACCCTCTATAGAATCTGAGGTGATGCCTAAGCTGTTCAATATGGTTTTGTTTTTTGCGAGGGCAAAAAATTCGTTGCTTTTCATGATGTTTGATTTTTCCATGGTATCTGCAATGTTGAAGAGGTTATAGCCTTCAACGATTTTTAATGCGTATATGGTTCTCTCGCCATGACCCATCTTCTTTAGCACATCCATTATAGACATGTCTCGTCTGAGTTCGTATTCGCCTGCTATCAATTTCCCATGGTATGCAAGCGAGAAGACCATGAACAGATACGATGAGTTTATCATGCCTTCTGCTTTTAATGTATTGGCAATAGTATACACACTTGTTCCACTTTTCACAATTACATTTACAGGTTCATTGTCTATATTGTTCGGTATACTTGCGAATATTAAAGTCTGTGTGAATATAAACAATATTGCCGCTATGAGTATGACGACCTTATCTCGCTTTATTAGCATCCAGGTATCCTTGAAGTATTATCTGCGATGCCATCGTGTCTATAAATGGTTTTCTCTTTTTATGAGTGATGTGCGCCATTTCAAAGATTCTATTGGCTTCGTTTGTGCTAAACCGCTCATCCCATAACACAACGGGAATGAGTGTGTATTTTTCTATTTCTTCAGCAAAACCCATAACCTCTTTTGCCTTGTTTCCTATCGTACCGTTTAAATTCTTTGGCAACCCTACCACGATCTCCTTGATGTCATAATCCGCAACAATCTTTTTGAACTCCTTCAAATCATCATATAGGGAGTTCCTTTTGTATGCTTTTAAAGCCAGGGCTATTTGGAGGGTAGGGTCTGACATTGCAATCCCTATTCGTTTTTGACCCACATCGAGACACAGTATGCGCATGCTGGAGTATTATAACAGGTTTCCTTGAAGATTCAAGAATAAAACATACTGGAGTTTCCTCAATATTTCTTTCGTAAATGGTTATTGTGGAGCAATATCAAGTAGTTGAATACATCAACGACAGTACTCTTCGGTAAATGGCCGGATGAACTTTTTGCGAGTCGCGACTATGAGCATTTTTGGGTAACCCACTCTGTAAGAAAAAGTGTTCCGAAGGACAATTCACACTGTTTGAGGCCATAAGGCCGAGTTTGTGAATTGAACGAATTTCGAGCATGAAGTGGGTAAAAAGCGCAACCGGAGCAGGGAGCAAAACAGTTCCGGCCTTACCGTAAAAAATTAAGGAAACTCCAGTGAATTACCCCGCCCACAGGGCGGGGCATCTTTAACCTAAAAAAGCTCCATTTGTTTCCATTTACGATCTCTATGTTGCTGTATGTACCGTTTGATCTCATCGTTAGTTACTCTATCCCCTACACTTCGTGCAAAATAT
>CAIJOT010000112.1 GCA_903822335.1 uncultured delta proteobacterium | reverse complement strand
TTAGAAAAACCCATAAAGCTGTCGACAGCAGAAGTAGCACAGAAGGCAAGGATAAGGAAACAACCTACTGTCACGATCTGATGCCCAAAGTACCTCCAGAATTTGAGCCGGAGCAGTTTCGCATTGTAATAGAGCTGAATATTCGCCCCGATGAAATTGATGAACACCGTCTTAACTGCCAACCCTGCGGCCCCGGCATGCAAGCCAAGCTTTTCCTCCGGTGCTAAAAGTATATATGTTACCAGCACGCCAATCAGGGAGATTACTATGGTAATATTCCTTAAGAGAGCGGTTTGATCAGTTGCAAAAAGGACGGACCCACTTAGCTGACCATACGCCTGGTGGATCGGGAAAAAAGCCATTACTATTACAGCAAGCCGGGCCTCGCTAAACTTGTCACCCCCCATGATATAGATTATCTTTTCTGCCTGTATGGCAACAAAACAGGAAAAAAACGCTGCAATGGAATAAAAGAGCGGCACAAAACGCCGGAAAACAAGCGCCATCTGTTTGTAGTCCTTCTTTATAAAATGTATTGCAAACTCCCTTGTGATAAGCGGCTGCATGGCATTGGCAAAAAGCGTATAGGCCATACCTGTAAGAAGAGCGAACCCATAGAAACCTTGTTGTTCGCTGCCGGAGAACACCTGGAGCCACCACCGGTCAAGGATAGATGCGGTACTCCATACGAGGGTGGCAATAAAAAGCGGGTGGCAATAACTAAAAATATCCTTACCATAGGATAGAATCTTACTCTTAAGTAAGAAAAAACTGTTCCGCGAAAGATATCCCTTTTTCACTATTATATAAATCATCGAACATATAACAATAAGAAGGATTATATAGTTATATAGAAAGAACTGGGTCAAGTTTAATTGATTCAACCAGTAAAGAAAAAGCAGGATCACAAGACCAAAAATCTTTTGAAATATTCTGATCTTCTCCGCCGGTACCGTGATGGCATATGCATCTGCCATCATGGTAACCAACCCGCTCATCCACGTAAAGATAGCGAATATCGATGCCATGTAAACAAAAAAGAGTTCCTGGCCGGGCCACAGTATGGTATGTACCTTTGCCAAGTGTAAAACCATAACAAAAAGAATCACTACAAATGAAACAAATCCTATAAAAACGGAATAAAAACCTAAAAGTTGGGTGTCGTTGGGTCGTTGCGACACCTTTGTAAAAAAATATGATGAAGTCCCCATTTCAAAAAAACCAATGACTTTGTTGAAAAATTCGGTAAGAAAATTGAAGTCACCATACGACTTCGGTCCAAGCCCTCTGGGGATAATGGCCTGGGTCACAAGTCCAATGGCCAACCCCACCAAATTCGTTGAAAGTTTATAAAAGAAACGTTTTGCAAGGGAACTGCTCATGTTAGACAGCGCTCCATCCTCCGTCAACCATAATGGTCGCTCCTGTAATATAGGACGCTGCATCGGAAGCAAGGAATAACACGACCGCTGCTATCTCCTCTGGTTGCGCCATTCTTTTAAGAGGTATCTTTTTTGAATAATTCTGAACGAAGACCGGGGTCTGATTATCAAATACGCCACCGGGGCATATAGAATTTACACGGATATTGTACCCCCCGAAATAGGAGGCTAAATACCTGCTCAGATTTATTATCCCTCCTTTGATTGCAGCATAGGCCATAGGAAGCGTCATCTCTGTACCCTCATAAACGGTAAAATCACCGCCGAGCACACCATAGATAGAACCGAAATTGATGATCGTACCGCCTCTGGCTTTCATCTCTTCGGCAACATATTTCGAGGCAAATGCATAGGAGTTAAGGTGCATGTCTACATTCTTTCTCCATGACTCCAGGGAAACCTCTTCAACCCTTTTCCCCCAATCAGACGTTCTCGGGTATGCACAGTTCACCCAGATATCAATATACCCCAGGCGGCGAGTAAGACCGGTGATATGCCCTTGTAAATGTTCCATGTCAGTGATGTCAAAATAGGCATACTGTGCATCAAGACCCACCCGTACAAGCTCCTCGACCAGATGCTTCGCTTTCTCCTCCTCGATATCGGCGACAACGACACGGCTTCGGGCTTGTGCCAGCGCCTTTACAATCTCCCGGCCAATCAATCCTGCTCCACCGGTCACGATTGCGCTCTTTCCAGCAAGGCTAAACTTATTTACATAATCAATCATAGCGTGACAACCCCCTTTGAGACAAGAAACTCAATAAACTGAAAATCGAGCTCACTATCTATGTCAAAGGCAGAGAGCTCATCCATTACAAAGGCAAAAGACCTGTCCGAGATGGCAGATTGTGTGGATTCATCAAGAAGGTAGTCCCTATTGTACACGTAAATGGAGGCGTTCATATCATAAACCCTCGGCGCATCTTGTCTACGCATCACCATTGAATCGAGAACCTTCACGAGCACGGCACGATTTTCGTCATCCAACTCCACCATATTGAAATAGGGATTTTTCCGGGAAGGAACAACACTGAAGATCGTTTTCGGCCTCTTCTCCTGGAAAAGTTGCAAGGCCCTTTCTATGTCGGATATTTTTCTTACTGGCGCTGTCACGTCCAGATCTACAATGATCGAATAAACCGCTCCATCTTCCCGCTCTACAGTCTTAACGGCGTGGCGTAGAACTTCCAGCTTCCCGCTCTCATCTGTGGCAAGCTCCGGCGGGCGCATGAAAGGAACATCGGCGCCGTACTGCCTCGCGATAGAGGCGATTTCATCCGAGTCGGTGGAGCAGACAATCCTTTCTGCTCTCCCCCACTTCTTAGCTTGTATGATCGTGTAAGCAATAAGAGGTGCCCCGCAGAGCATACGGATGTTTTTATTCTTTACCCCCTTTGAACCGCCCCTCGCTGCAACTGTAAGAAGTATTCTTTCCTTATCCGGGTTTATCATGCTTGAACCTGAGTATCGCTACCAGAAGGTCTTTTGCTTCAGCAAGGTTATTCATGATTGACGGGTTGCCGATATTGTCAAAGAAATACTGTGACTGTTCCGTCAAATAACCATCCCGGTCGAGGGGGTATTCATATGTGTCCATAGAGCCCCTGTAAAAAATCTCCACCCTGTTCGTTATAAGGTTGGCTTCGGCGTAGCCGTCCTCGAAATCAACTTTTATAGTGCGCTCATTCAAAAGGCTGTTGAAGTTCAGGTGTATATTCACAGGTATAGAAGCAGCAGTCGTGATCAGAATATCGGCATAGTCTTCCGCATCAACTGTGAGTTCACTCGCCCTGCCGTATGCCCCCTTCACTTCAATGAATTCCCCGAAGAGATAATGGGTGTAGTCAAACTCGTGTGACAGATCAAGGAGCACCCCACCGCCTTCTAGTGAAGAGACCGAATAGCTTTTTCTGTAGTCGCCCTCTGTCCTCCAGGCAGGCAAAAAGGAGGAGCAGACGATCCGTGCATGGTATATTT
>CAIJOT010000111.1 GCA_903822335.1 uncultured delta proteobacterium | reverse complement strand
TGCGGCAGCACCGGCATCGTCTACGCCGTGGGTTTTTCCGGCATGTGGTTTGCCGGTATCTGGAGCCTCATCGGCATCATCCCCTGCATCTGGCTCGGTGCCTTGAAAACACGGGACTTTTCCAAAAAACTCGGCGCGGCTACGCTCCCTGAAACGATCGGCAGGAGATTTGAATCAAAGGCTCTCCAGACCGTGGTGGCCGTATCAATGCTCTGTTTTCTCTTCCTCTATTCCGTAGGCCAGTTAAAAGCGGGCGCTACCGTCTGGTTCGCCATGACAGGGCTTTCACCGCTGTGGTGTCTCCTCCTCTCGGTATTTATTGCCTGGCTTTATATGGTCCTCGGCGGCTATGTGGGCAACCAGTATGCCATGGCCTTACAGGGCGCCGTGTTCTGCGTGGTCGGCACACTCATTGGTGTCTGGGCCCTTATCTATGCAGGCGGTTTCTATAATATAACCGCTGGTCTTGCAGCCCAGAACCCGGGCCTGATGGGGCTCATCAACCCGAAGCTCCCGAAGCTCGGCGCTACACAGCTCTTTTCGAGCTGGATCGGCATCTTCGCCACACCGGTCATCTTCTTTACCATGGCTGTGGGTTTCCCCCACAACGTTAGCCGGTTCCTCGGCATGAAGAAGGTCACCAAGAGTGACTACTGGTGGATGGTATTTGTTGTATGGCTCTTCACCGGTATCCCCATCATGCTCGACTGCTCGAGCAACGGCCTTGTGGCCCGTCTCCTCTATGGGCCGACCCTTCTCCAAGCTGCAACGATTCACGGCCAGCCCAATGTTTTTAAGGCTGACCTTGCAGCGCCCTTGCTCTCTCATGCACTGGGCGGTCCCTGGCTTATGGCTGCATATACGTGCGGTCTCTTCTCCGCAGCCCTCTCGACCCTTGCCGGCATGGTCTTTATCATGAGCGCCAATGTGACCAAGGATATTATCAAACTCTGGCAGCCGAAGGTATCGGATAAGTCCATGCTCTATCTCGGGTATTTCCTCATCGCCCTCTTCCTCTTCCTCCCCTTCTACTTCGTGCTCGTCAACCCGCCTCCGCTCCTCTCCATCTTCATGGGGATGGCGGCTATGGGTCTCGGCGCGGTCTTCTTCTTCGTCACAGCCATTTCCTATTACTGGAAAGGGGCAACGAAGTGGGGCGCCATGGCTTGCACGGTCTGGGGCACTGTCGCCACCCTCTATGGAAGCTGGGCAGTTCTTTACAGGAAACCGGCTCTCTATGGTATGGGCAGTTACGAGTGGTTCCTCGTCTTAAGCTGCGGGGCCATCTACTTTCTTGTGAGCTTTATGACAAAACCGCCGTCAAAGGAACTTATTGATAAACTGTGGTCAAAAGCATTAGACTAATCAGACTCTTTTCAAAGAAAAGGGGCCTTCGGGCCCCTTTTCTTTTTGCCACATGCATTGTGTAAATCAGGACTATTGAGTGCGCATCCGAAACATCTATTCATCCTTCTTTTCAGGACACGCAACCCGGTAGAGGGCTTCGTGAATAGTGTCCTCGGGGATCGCCTTCCAGTCCTTGTATGAGCCTGACTTAGCATAGTCAAGGGTGGCCCCCTCCTGGGTCAGCTCAAAGACCTCAAGGATGCAGAGTTCTTTTGTCTTGCTGAAACAATTGAGTCCATAGAGCACGGTTCTTGAGCTGAGTTTATCAAAGTCCTTGAGGGGAAGCCGCGCCTGCCGTCGCCCTTCGATATACCGCTTCTTCCCTTCTTCACTATACACAAGACGCGTTTTTATGCTGAAGATATCGGGAAAGGCCTTGCCTGATCCGTCAAAGCGGTAGAAGTGATCGCCGTCCTGATCAGTCCCGAATTTCTTCCAATCGGTGATTTTCGCATCGTATATCGCCCTGTCGGTGGGCACCGGCTGCTGTGCCGCCTGCTCCTTGAGCCACATGATGAACCCGACGCAGATGATCAGGACAACCCCTGTGAAGAGTATGGCCTTGAGGTGATGCCTCTGTTTTATTTCTCCTCCCATAAATGAACCCCTTTTTTGTATGTAATATCAGACAGGTCATGCCCGTCTGATGCTCTGCTTCCCTGCAACCTGTGAAGAAAAAAGGCCGGGACTGAGAGCTACACCCAGTTCTGGCCTTTCAGTATTAAGCGCTATGATTCGGTTATTGTTCCGGCTAATGGAGCACATCCGGTACTTCCATGGTGTCAAGCACCGCGCCGGCGGGCAGTTCAAAGAGGCTGTCAGAAACGCCGCCCTTCTTGATGTTCTTATACTCGACGCTCCAGTTTGAACCAACGACTTTGACGGGGAAATTATACTCCGTTGAAAACCACTGCTGAATAGTTTCCGCCTTTTTACCCTTTTTTGCGGTTACTTCATACTTCTTTGCCGTGTAGCCGTTCACCGTCTCTGTACCGACCAGCTTTCTCCCGGTCTCGCCAAATATCTTTTCCTCGATAGTCGGCTTCATGTCCGGCGTCAGCTTTACTTCTATGTACGTCTTCTCTGCGCTGTTGACCTGCCAGTAGAGACCTTTGTCTCCCCTGACGATTGTATAGATGGGCGTACTTCCTTTTTCCACACGGCACTTGCTGTCCTTTACATATATCTTGCCGTTTCTCGTTACCTTTCCTTCCTTGGTTATAATATCAGCGACAAGGTCAGCCGCAAATGATTGTGAGAACATGACGAATAAGAAAACGAAAACGCTGCATACCAATAACATATATTTTTTCATCGTTCCTCCAGTAGTGAATAATTTCACTATATGTACATCAAACCGGCCAAATAATCAACACAATAAAATAGTCTTTTTCCCCAAGTCTCTCTCTTCACCACTCCCATCAGTGAAGAAACGATAAAGAAGGCGTTCAGACATATATAAGAACGACAAAGAGCAGTAAGGTTATAAACCTCAACTACTTACGAGTCCACTTCTTTATGCCCCATACCAACAAGATAATGCCTATAGCAAGCCAAATAATCACATATATTCCCATTCTCTCTCCTGTCTAATCAATGAGTAAAAACGGATTAAAACGTGTTTTGTAATCGTACATATCCAGTCCTTCTTTTTGTTTAAGGAAATTTACCACTTTGTAAGTCAACGGTGTGACAGCAGCTTCATACACAGATTTTACAAGCCACTGGCTCACGATTGCCGAAGCGAGCGCTTTCATAGGAATTGTCCCTGTAAAGGCAAGGGTCATGAATACTAACGAGTCGAGTCCCTCGCCAACGAGCGTTGAGCCTATGGTGCGCATCCAGAGCCAGCGTCCTTTTGTTGCAATCTTCATCTTGGCAAGCACATAAGAATTGGCAAATTCCCCTACTAAATATGCAAGAAAAGAAGCGATGAGTATGCGTGGAGCGTAGCCGAGGATACGCTCATATGCATACTGTCCATCCCAGAATGATGCGGAAGGCAGTATCTGTCCACACCAGATTGCAGCCACAGTGATAAGGTTGCAGAAAAAACCAAGCCAGATAACCCTCCGTGCCTGTCGATAGCCATACACCTCAGTCAATATATCGCCGAATATATAACTCAACGGGAAGATGATGATAGCTGCCGGCAGGACAAGGCCGAAAATATTCACCAGCTTTACCGCTATGATGTTTGCTGTAACCAAAGAGGTAATAAAAACCGCAACGATTAATACAAACCACGGAGAGTATCTGTTATGAACGTTTTTCTTATCCTCTTCCTGTGCCATCCCTTCCCTGTCCTCTCTCGATTTGTAACATCTTTCGCATCATGTTTTGCTATTATAACAGGTTTCAATGGATTTTCAAATCCTGGCATAATGAACGGGAGAGGCTTGAGAGACTCGGCAACATCCCCGATATTGTTCTCGAAAGACATAAAAAACGCCCGCTCTCTCGAACGGGCGCCACTATTCACTCATTTGCTCATTTACTGTTTTCTGAATTCCTTATCCATAGCGTCTTTTGCTGGTTTCACATATATATCTCTCAATTTTGGTTTCTCAATCTTTCCGGCAGGATTACGCGGTATTGCGGAATATACCATCTTTTCTGGCCATTTATATTTTGCAAGACCTTTTTCTTTTACAAAGTTGATTACTTCCTCGTCTGTCAAGGTCTGCCCTTCTTTCACCTGGATGATTGCCATGACTATCTCCACAAATCTTGGGTGCGGATAACCAAGCACTGCTACGTCCTGGATCTTTGGATGTTTACGTAATGCATCTTCGATCTCTGCGGGGAATATGTTCTCACCACCCCTGATGATCAGGTCTTTTGCCCTGTCCGCAAAGAAGATAAACTCTTCCTCATCTTTATAGGCAAGGTCTCCTGTGTGGAGCCATCCGTCCGTTATTGTTTTGGCAGTCAGTTCCTGGTTGTAAGCATATTCTTTCATAAGACGTGGCCCCTTAAGGAGTAGTTCCCCAACCTTGCCTGGAGGCAACTCATTTCCTTTATCGTCCACAACCTTTACCTCCATGAATGCTGTTGCTTTCCCGATAGAACCAGGTTTTCTCATGATATCTTCATCGTAACAATTTGTGGTCCCGCCGCCGCCTCCCTCTGTAATGCCATAGATGTTTGCAATGGGCAGATTCGGGAATATCTTCTTCGAATCTTCAAGGAGCACATATGGAACAGGCTGTGCACCAATTTCAATATGTTTCAGGGCAGAAAAATCATATTTTGAAATATCTACCTGACCCGACTTTATGGCATTGATCACGTCAGACCATGTAGGGACTGTATTCCACCCACCTGTACATTTTTCATCGGCAATGGACCTTAAATAGAATTCTGGTTGTAATTCCATAGGCATGAGTATCTTGCCTGCGCCTATATAGCTTGGGAATGAGAGAAAGAGCGTGCCGCTGTGATAATATGGGTGCGGTGCGAGGTATACGCTGTTATAACCTTCATTATATGTAAGGGCATTACCTATCCCTATATAGAATAATGTTCCGTGGGTATGGCAAACAGGTTTTGGTGCACCTGTAGTACCCGATGTGAACATGAGCTCTGCCATTTCATCATCGTCTGCTTCAACACAGACCTCCGTTGGGTCGCCCTTTTCAACAATCTCCTTATACGACTTCATCCCAGCAGGGACATTATCACCAAGACAGATATAATGTTTACAATAACCCATGTCCTTCATAATCGGTTCAACCCTTGGCACAAAACCATCACCAAGTATAAAGGCTTTGCACTTTGTAACGTCCGCAGCATACTTAATATCACCGCTTGCAAAGCGGAAGTTCAATGGCGTTATCGTTGCACCTGTTTTTAATACAGCAATGTAACTTGCATGCCACTCCATGCAATTCATCACGAGATGGACAACGATATCCCCTTTCTTTACCCCGCATTCCTTCTTCAAATAGTTTGCGAGCTTATTTGCCTGGTCATTATACTGTTCCCATGTAAGGCTTCTCCTCATTCCTTTAGAGGGGTAACTTTCAATAATGAACTCCCTCTTGGGAAACTTGCTGGCATTAAGCCCAGAATACATTGCAAAATTCATAATACCCTCCTCTTTTCTTGTATTGTTTAAATTTTTTTAATTGCTTAATGTTTTTCAGCATGATAAATTGAATAGCGTTGAATTGTCAACATAAAATTACCATATAATTGAGGAGGATAGTGGTTATGGGCGATATATATACACATATAGGTGAGATATTGGCGAGAAACGCAAGAATGTATCCGAATGACGTGGCGCTTGTTGAACGAATACCCGCTGAAAAGAGACGGGTTGAAATAACATGGAAGCAGCTTGATGATAGAGCAAATCAATTTGCAAATGTCCTTGTGAAAAAAGGCATAAAAAAAGGCGATAAGATCGTGCACTTTATGATGAACTCAATAGATTGGCTTGTTGCCTATTTCGGTATCGTTCGAACAGGTGCCTGGGTTGTGCCCCTGAATTTCCGTTTTACCGGTGAGGATGTCAAGTATTGCTGTGACGTTGCTGAACCCTCGGTTTTAATATTTGATGAAGAATTTACCAATAGAATAGATTCAATAAAAGACAGGCTGCCGACCGTGAAAGATTACATCTGTCTTGGAACAAAAATCCCCTCTTATGCAGAATCGTTTACAAAACTTGTCGAAACAGTACCTGCAACTACTATTAATGTGGAAATTACCTATCAAGACCCATGCGGATTATATTTCACCTCTGGTACAACAGGACAACCGAAACCAATACTACTTACCCATAAAAACATGTTTTGCGCCTGTATAACAGAAAATGCACATCACCATCAAACAAAAGATGATACATTTATTCTTATTCCACCCCTTTATCATACCGGGTCTAAAATGCACTGGTTTGGGAGTTTTATTGTTGGTGGTAAGGGAGTTTTGTTAAAAGGTATTTCACCTGAGTGGATACTCGAAGCATTCACTGAAGAGAAAGGCACGCTTATCTTTTTGCTTGTGCCATGGGCTCAAGATATACTCATGAAGCTTGACAGTGGAGAGTTGAAATTAGAAAATTATAAACTTGATCAGTGGAGGCTTATGCACATAGGCGCCCAGCCTGTGCCACCGGCGCTTATAAAACACTGGAAGAAATATTTCCCGAAGATGGACTATGATACAAACTACGGTTTAAGTGAGTCTACAGGTCCAGGGTGTGTTCATCTCGGGATAGGAAATGAACATAAAATAGGTGCTATTGGTGTACCAGGTTTCAACTGGGAAACCAAGGTTGTGGACGAACACGGCAATCCCGTCAAAAGAGGGGAGCCAGGAGAACTCTGTGTCCGTGGCGATGGCGTGATGAGGGAATACTATAGGAACCCGGAGGCAACTACAAAAACCCTTGTAAATGGTTGGCTTTTCACGGGCGATATGGCACGTCAGGACGAAGACGGTTTCATATGGCTCGTTGACCGCAAGAAAGACATCATCATAAC
>CAIJOT010000110.1 GCA_903822335.1 uncultured delta proteobacterium | reverse complement strand
TGATTGATGCCACGCTTACAATGGCAAAATCGATAGGGTTTCTTAAGGTAAACTTGAGGAATCTTTGCTTCGCCGGGACTGTGATTCCGGGAACCTCTATTTCTGTTAAAATCTCATTACCCTTGAGTCCATTCCCGAGGGGGCTGTAAAAGTCCGTGACCGCCACCCTTCTTTCACCCTCCGGACCCGAGATCTTTATCTGTGCCCCCAGGGCAGCCAATACTACGGCAGTATCTGAAGGACAAACAGCGAAGCACTTTTTCCCGCCCAGGATGGCGTGGTACCGGTTGTCACCTGCAACAGCGAGGCACGGGCCGTTCCCCTTTCGTAGACAACGTATCGGTCCCCCTATATGGCGCGGGTACCTGTAGTACCAGCAGCGCACATCCTGGGCCAGGTTTCCGCCTATGGTGCCCATGTTCCGGACTTGGGGGGTGGCCACCGATTTAGCCGCCTCTGAAAGTACCTTATATCTTTCTTTGACCTTTGGCGAATCGACTACTTCCGAAAGCTTGGTGAGGGCGCCTATCTTAAGCCCTATTTCATCCTCTTTGATATAGTTGAGACCATTGATTGTCTTTATGTTGATGATCGCTTCGGGGTACTCAGGGAGGCTCCTTTCTTTTAAGACGCCTAAGAGGTCAGTGCCTCCTGCGTTGAGCTTTGCCTTTCCTTTGTATTTTGTAAGGAGTGTGATCGCTTCATCAATCGATCGTGCATTATGGTGGGTGAATGGTTTCACCTCATACCTCCTTTTCTCATATCCCCTATCTTCCCTAAAGCCTTTAAGACCCTATCCGGGGTCACAGGATAGTCATGCAGCCAGACGCCGATAGCGTTGGATACGGCCATGAGCACGGCTACCGGGCCAGGGGATGTGGCCACCTCGCCCACCCCTACCGCATGGAAGCGGTGGCTGGGAAAAGGTGTTTCGAGGACCACATTGTCAATTACCGGTAATTCAGGAAAGGTTCGCCACTTGTAGTCGACCATGTTAGCGTTCAAGATATGTCCTGTGGAATAGTCAAGGATTGTTTCCTCAAAAATGGCGCTGTCGATACCGCCGGAGCCGAGGCATCCGTTGAGCTGGCCTTCGAGACCCGGGGGATCTATAATCTGGCCCACATCCGTCGTGTTGACAACACGCACAAGGGTCACTTTCCCGGTTTCCGTATCGACCTCGACCTCTACGAAGGTCATCATACAGTTACTCAGTGTATAATCAGGCTCGAACCGTCCGTAGCCCGTGATGGTACGATCGACCCCCATTGCCTTCCAGGGTATCCGCTTTTCCGGATTGCCCTTGACGAAAATTACCCCATCCACTGTTTCTAAGTCTTCTGGCGCTGCTTGGAGCTTGGGGGCAATTAGCTTAAAGAGTTTTTTCTTGGCGGCTTCGGCTGCTGCGATTACAGCCCCTCCAATTGCGTACGTACCTCTGGAGCCTGCGGGTCCAAACTCGTAAGGGTTAATCAGTGAATCAGAGGGTGCTACGGAGACCCCTTCCATGGGTAGTTGCAGCACCTCAGCGGCCATCTTGACCACGTTGCTCCTCTGGCCTGTCCCGTGCTCTGTTATACACGAGAAGAGCATGGCTGTTCCATCCGGATGAAGGCGTACATATGCCTCGGATGCGTCCTCGCCGATATCCGCATTTCCATGGACACCGACACTCACCCCTCTTTTTTTTGTGCCATCCACAGAGGTGGGTTTCAACCATCCCTTCCACTTATCTTTCCAGCCGAATAGTTCGGCGCCTTTATCCATAGCATTTGTATAATCTACACCCCTGTAGACATACCAGATGCCGTCCCGCCAGAAGTACCCATCACCGGGTTTGACGAAATTCTTCTTTAAGAATTCGAAGGGATCAACCCCGACCTTTTCCATGGCAAGGCTCAAGAGCGGAATCAGTATACACTTCAGCTCCTGGCCGCCAAAGCCCCTCACGATACCTGAGGCGTTACGGTTGGTACAGACAATCACCGGCTTTAAGTCCCAATTGGGGCACCGGACCATGATCTGGACCTCTCCACAGCCGACAGCCACCTGGGACTGTGTGGTCATGGAATAGTAACCGGTATCGATAAGCCACCTGCCTGAGATTGCCGTTACCGTCCCGTCTTTCTTCATGCCCACCCGGGCCTTCATACGGGATACAGGCCGCATTGTAAATACGGCTAAGTGTTCTTCTTTGGTAAAGACGAGCTTCACAGGCTTGCCTGTTGCCTTGCTCAAGAGAGCTACATAGCACTGGATCTGCCAGGACATATACTTTGACCCAAAACTACCGCCACAGGGACCGCCAATGGTTCTCACTTTGACTTTCCTTCCGATGATATGGGAGAGGATAATCGAGTCCATGTATGAGGCTTGATTGGATACCCAGAGAGTCACCTTGTTGGGTTCTTCCCACAAGGCTATTGCACCTGGAGGTTCTGGCGGCAAAGGGTTCGGCATGTTCTCGTAGCCAAACGTTCCTTCTGTTATGACGTCAGCTTCTTCGAACCCCTTCTCCACGTCTCCCATGACCACTTCCTTTAAGTTCTTGGGACCGAAAAAGGGAACACCAGGGGTTACGACGTTACCGGGGAACTCATTATACAACTGGGGGGCGCCGGGCTTCAAGGCCTCTTCCATCTCAAAGACGGCAGGCAAAAGCTCATATTCCACATCTATCAGGTGAAGGGCTTCTGAAGCTATCTCTTCGCTTGTGGCAGCAACGAGCGCCACGGCGTCACCGACGTAGCGGACCTTTTGGTCGAGCACACGCGTGTAGCGGGGTGTACCTCCTCTCCAATCAGGGACGTCTTCCCAGGCAAGTATTGCTTTCACACCCGGAAGCTTCTGCGCTTTGCGCTTGTCAACCTTCTTGATAAGCGCATGGGGGTGGGGACTTCGGAGCACTTTGCCATAGAACATGTCCGGGAGCTTGATATCATTTAAGAATCGTGAGCTTCCTGTGACAATCTCCGTGGCATCTTTGCGGCGTGTTGGGTTACCTATGAACCTGTATGTATTTGCCATGTCTCTCACCTCACCTTTTCCGATGCTGCCATAACAGCCTTTACCACATGGTAGTGGCTGATACACCGGCAGAAGTTGCCGGAGAGACCTTCTTTTACCTCTTCTTCTGTCGGGGAAGGGTTTTCATTAAGGAGCGCTTTTGCACTCATGATGATGCCTGGTGTGCAAAACCCACACTGAAAGGCTGTATAGTCGATGAATGCCTGCTGAAGAGGATCGAGCTTCTCAGCCCTTGTATCGCTTAACCCTTCGATCGTTGTTATCTTCTTCCCATCACACTCAATGGTCAGGGTCATGCAGGAAAGTACTGCCTTTTCATCCATAAGCACGGTACAACATCCGCATGCGCCGTGATCACATGATACCTTGGTACCAATAAGGCCGAGCGTTTCTCTCAGTGTATGAGCAAGCGTGTGGGAGGGCCCAACCTGATTGGCCTCGCTTCCCACTTCCATCTCGTAAACTCGCCCATTGATGGTGAGTCTGATGCCACGCGTCTCAATAGCCTTCTTCCTCACCGGCTTTGCTGTTTTTACTGCCATGCCTCCTCCTCTTTTGTCTGATTCATATAAACATTTCTATCATATGACATGGGCAATGTTAAGGACATATTGGGGTTGGTGAGGTCACATTCATCTCCTTTACCATTTTCATTGCCTATGATAGATTCTTTATTACTATTTGCTTTACCGGGGTGCCTCCTTCTAAAAGACGGATTTTAGTCGATATATCAGGAGTGTACCCCATTTTCTCTACGTGACACAAGATAATGATACATTACCGCGTTGGCCCCTATCTATGCTAAGTCAAGATAGACACTCGTTAATACTGATACGCAGTCGGTATATTCTTAACCTTTTCCTGACCTTTCCAGTATTCAATGCGTTCCCGTAAAAAGCTTATCCAGCTGTCGACCTCGCCGGGCTTATAGCCCTTGGTGACTAAGTCTTTCTTGAATTCGGCGATAACAGGCTCTACAGCTTTTACCCATCTGCCTATTTCAGCATCGGAGATAGGCACAATCTGGCCGCCCTGTTTTAAAAAGAACTCTCTGCCTTCAATTTCTATGTCATTCCACGAAACTGCCCATTCTTCAAGAAACTCTTTAGTGTAATCGGTAATGAGCTTTTGCATATCAGGAGGAAGACTATTCCATTTATTCTTGTTCATAACCACATAGAAGATATTGACGCTCGAGATTTTCCAGGATGTGGTATTGAACTTTAATAATTCGCCTATTCTAAAGCCCTTCATCTGTTCAAAATTGCCAAGGTTGCCGTCAAGTACGCCCCTCCTGAGCGATTCGTAGACATCTACCATCTCCAACGGCATTGGTGTAGCCCCGAGAGCTTTTGTTATATCTGCAATCCTGCCGGTGCCTCTTATTTTTAATGTTTTAATATCATCCAGAGTTTTTACGGGTTTATTAAGCGTCTGCACAACACAAGGAGGACTGGTACTGAACATGAGAGTATGATAGGTATCCCACTCCTTGGGCTTGAACTTGTTGTAAAAGTCATTGGCCGCATGCGTTGCCACCCAGCTGCTTGGGAAACCGAGGGGCAATTCCATTATCTCCATGACAGGAAAACGCCCCCTTGAGTAAGAGCAATGCGAGAGGCCGATATCTGCAATACCGCTGGCTATGCCGACAGCGATCTTGGGCGCTGTAAGAAGCGTGCCACCCGTGTAATGGGTTATCTCCAGCTTGCCGTTACTCCTTTTGGTCAATTCTTTACAGTATTTATCCATGATTATCGAATTCATATGTGTGGGCGGAAAATAATTTGTAAATTTGAGCTTGATCACGTCTGCAAAAGAATACGTTGAAAAGAGAAGCGAAATAACAAACACGAACAGTACTAATTTTTTTCCCATTTTGATACCCTCTTTTTATTTTTTTGTTTATTATTGTGTTTTGACATATTGCCTGCCTTTGTTCAAACTACATTTGTATAATACTTTCGTGTGTTACTGGTATTGGGATGGCGTAAAGCGCATTCTTCAAACCCCCTAAAGCTATCAGATCGGCGTTCGATCTTCTTCGAGTTTACCCCTTTTTAGTCTATATGAAAAGGCTGTTTTTCGTTTGTAATTTGCGATATGCCCATCTAATGAAAAAACTGTCTATAATATGGACATATTACCACCTCCAAAAGTTTTGTCAAGCAAAAAATGTAGAATTTAAAATTTCTCTATATCGCCTTATATTAAGGCTTATAGTGTTTTTTGAGGAACGCTTAACAATAAAAAAGTGATTCTTGGCTAAGAGCAGAAAAAGTCTTTTGGGATTGGAAGGTAGTAGTTACTGAGGATACCGCCTGGGTGAAGAGTGGAAAAACTTGGGCAGTTAAAGGCTTCACTGCTTTGCCTATACAGTTTGCTCCCTTTTTTCGAGGTAACCCATTTTCTTAGAAATAGTCAGGGCTGTTGCCATAACCTCTTTTGCTATTCTCTTCAGGCCCTTTGAATCCACTGATGAAGAGATGAATCCGACGCCTATGCTGGCTATAACCTTTCCTGTAAAATCACGAACCGGAGCGGCGACCCCGCTGATACCTTCAAAAACCTCATCGATGTCGATGGCATACCCCTGCTCCCGTACCTGGCGAAGCCGCTCTTTATACTTCTCTTTTTTGGTAATAGACTTCTTTGTAGTAGCCGTCAAAGGATTTCTCTCTAAAAGCCTTTCGATTTCGCTGTCAGGCAGATATGCCATGAGCACTGACCCCAACATACCCCAATAGGGCGGGCGGCGTGTGCCCATCTTTGAGGTAAAAGTGATCGGGTTCCGTGGATCTTCTCTCTTGTCGATGTAAAGTAATTCTTCATTTTCCAGGATCCCCAGGAATATACTTTTACCCAGCTTCATCTGCAATTGGCTTAAATAGGGAGAGGCAATATCTCTCAGGGAGAAAGAGTAAAAAACGATACTCCCCAGTTCAAACAATTTCAGGCCTAATGAATATTGCTTTGACCCCGGGTCCTGCCTGAGATAGCCGTACCTTACCAGTGTTGTGCACAGCCTTAAAACCGTAGCCCTGGGCAGGCTCAGGATCTCTGAGAGTTGAGCCACAGTAAGTACTTGTCTATCATTCTTAAAAGCGTTCAGTATCTGCAATGCCCTCTCCAACGACCTATTGTAAAAAGTTTCGTTCTTATCCCGACTCATACGTTTCACTTATAGAAATGCTTTTCATAAAACTTGCAATAGAAAGCCCCTTTTGTCAACAGGAAAGTGGAGAACCTTATAACCTGGCAAGGTGGTTGATCTCCAGTTGATTATGTTTCGGAATGGGCAGGACAGCTATGGCACCGATTTTCTGCATGGCAAAGAATGTGTAAATATATTCATGCCAGTTGGGAAACTAAAGAAAGACGTAAATCGCTTTGTTTTCTTATAAAAATAAAGTTGCTATGCATGTTAAAAAAAGTAACAATGTTTTTGTTATATTGAGGTTTCTCATAATTCTATCCTCGCAGATTAGCTTTATGATGATTTTTTTAACTTTAATATACATATTTTGTCAAGGAGTGGTATAATCATGTTATAATTATCTGCACCTCATGTAACGCGCCAGTTTCAGACTTTACTGGAATAAACAGGGGGTAAAGAGCCAGATGCTTGATTCTGGAAGCTGGATTCTGGATGTTCTTGATCCTGGTTGTTGGATACTGGTTTCTGGTTTCTGGATTAAACCCAGGATCCAGTATCGAGTATCTGTTTATATATCCGGCATCCAGGATCGTAACTGGCGGGATATACACACCTTTGAAATTTTCTTGACAAAACTTTTTCTTTCTTTTAAATCGGAGCAAATAAATAAGAAACATTGTTTCATACTATGAAACATAATTGAAAAGGAGGGATAATGGAAAGGATATATGGCATTTTTCTCAGGGTGACTAAAGTCCTAAATATCATTGGGGGTACAGCTCTTACCTTGATGATGTTTTTGACCGTCGCCGATGTCCTCATGCGAGCTGGCGGTCACCCCATTTTAGGCACTTACGAAATGGTGGCATTATCGCTGGCGCTTGTGGTTGGTTTTAGTATGCCCACGGTCTCATTGGACCGGGGGCACGTTTATATGGAAATCCTGCTGGACAAGCTCTCCAAGAGGAATAAGGCCATAATGAACACCTTTACGCGGATTCTCTGCATCATTCTATTCGCTATCATAGGTTATAACCTCTTCACAATCGGCAATGAGTTTCATACATCAGGCGAAGTTTCGTCCACACTAAAGATACCCTTCTTTCCCGTCTCTTACGGCGTGGGAGTCTGTTGTTTCCTTGAATGCTTTGTATTCATCTTTGATATCGTAAAAATCTGGAGGGGTCAATATGAATGAGATCACTGTAGGTATTATAGCTCTTGCTCTGCTACTACTTCTTTTCGCAACCGGCATCGAGTT
>CAIJOT010000109.1 GCA_903822335.1 uncultured delta proteobacterium | reverse complement strand
TGGTGCATGCCCTCGGAGATGGCGCGTTCTTCAGAGACCTTCCCTGTCTCGGGATTTATGGGGTACCCGTAATGTGAAAAATAGTCCTTGCCCGCGGCTGTATCGCCCGTAATATCTATTATGATGTTCATCAAGGTGCTGAACTTTTTCTTCTCGGTACTGAATATAGTGTGTTCGCCGAACTCTTTAAGCGCCTTCTTGCCCTTTATATCTATATTATATTGCGGGGCTGTATAATGAATATCGTCGCTCCATCTGCTAAGCCAGAGGTCCTTGTCGTCCAAATCTATAGCCCACGCCATTGTCTTCATCAGGTTCTCGATCTCAATAATGTCCGGAAGCTTCATCAGCTTGTCAACTTTAGCCTCCAGATTCCTGACGTCAGTCTCAACCCTTTTCGCCACACGATTCAACAGCGCTCTTAAATCTCTCAGGTCTTCCATCTTGCCTCCTTTGAGGTGGAAGATAGCGGGATTGCCATATTGAACTTATTAAGAGGTCGACGGATTTTTGGTAAGAGCTAAAAAGCGACGACTTTCAAATCTGGGCGTAACCCTTTTAATTCGAGGTGACTCTAGACCCGAACATCCTGTACCGGCGTTTCAGTATACTTGCGGACAATCGTCCTGTAATGGAATCCATATACAGCGAGAGCCATGGACATGGGGAAGGAGCGGGGATTCTTCAGCAGGGTCGAAATAAGGAATCTCCAGTAATACCATCTATCCTTTTCCAAGACACCCATAAACCACATGGACCTGATGAGCGCCCTGACATGCCAGAATCGCAACTGGGGGAGTCCTTTTCTTTTCCGCGGCTTGTACTCCTTAAGAAATATCTTGACCCTTTTGTAATACTGCTTGGATGAATAGATAGTGGTCAGGACGTGCCTGTAGCCGTTGATGAGTTTTTCGCGGCCCATTTTGGGGACGAAGTTCATAGTGCAGTCGGTATTGTCACCTGTGGACTCATCCAACAGGCGGCTCTCTTTTTTAAGGCGCTGGTACAGCCTGGTACCACGAGGTGCGTTCAGCAAACCGACCATGGCGGTAACTATTCCGCTTTTCTGGATGAAGTTGAGCTGGCTTTTGAAGATAGAGTCCGGATCATTGTCGAATCCCAGGATGAAGCCTCCATGCACCTGCATACCGTAATTTTGGATTCTCTTCACCGAGTCAATGAGGTCGCGGTTTATATTCTGATTCTTGTTACATTCAACCAGGCTCTCTTCATTGGTGCTTTCAATCCCAATGAATACGGTATCGAACCCAGCCGCAACCATCAATTTCATTAGCTCTTCGTCATCGGCCAGATTTATGGAGGCCTCGGTAAGGAATCCGAAGGGGAATTTTTTATCCTTCTGCCATTCGATCATTGCAGGCAGGATTTCTTCCTTCAGTTTCCTCTTATTGCCGATGAAGTTGTCATCTACAATGAACACCCCCTCGCGCCAACCCCTATTGTATAAAGCGTCAAGCTCTGCCATGAGTTGGGCTTTATCCTTAGTTCGGGGTGTGTGCCCGTTGAGTATGATAATGTCGCAGAATTCACAATCGAAGGGGCATCCCCGAGAGTACTGGATACTCATTGTGGCGTATTTCTTCGTGTTTAACAGTGACCACATGGGGATAGGGGTTCTGCTGACGCCTGGTCGCTCTTTAGAGGTGTAGATATGTTGGGCGCGGCCTTTACTCAGGTCTTCCAGGAAGAGAGACAGGGTGCTCTCGGCTTCATTGAGCACCAGGTGGTCTACATCCTGGAAATCTTCATACTCGGAGGTGAAGAGCGGACCACCGGCGACTGTTTTTGCCCCGAGTTTTTTACATCTTCTGATGACCTCTTTCACCGAATCCCTTTGCACTACCATGGCGCTGATGAATACGTAGTCAGCCCACTTGATGTCCTTGTCG
>CAIJOT010000108.1 GCA_903822335.1 uncultured delta proteobacterium | reverse complement strand
GGGGTAAAGAAGGGACGTCCCTAAATAAGTAAATAACCCCGCATGGACAGGCCGTAAAGAAGTGAACCTGAGAAGAGGTTAAAAAAAAGGAATAGGTCCGAACGATGAAATTCAAAGAATCAGAAAGGCTGGAATTAAAAAAGTCAACATCCGAACTGAAAGAAGCGGTTGTCTCCATTGCCGCCATTCTGAATAAACATCAGAGGGGCGAGCTTTATTTGGGGATCAGCAATGACGGAATTGTTATCGGGCAGACCGTTACAGGAAAAACGATACGGGATGTCACAAAAACAATCTCAGATCATATTGAGCCGAGGATTTATCCCAAAGTTGCAGAAAGAATCGGGGTTTGCCCAACGGGACAAAGCAGGTTAAATTTAAATGCGTTAATGGTGGAGGGGCTAAGCTATGACTAAAAAAATACAAAAGTCTGATGTGAATAGAGGGTTTCAACCAACATTTACAATAACAAACCAGATAACCACCGGATTAACGAATATTGAAAGAGCCCGTGGTTTTTTGGAGGCCGCAACCCTGTCCGATGCCTGGGTGCGTGAGATGGGCCGTCGCGCGCTGATCCTGGAAGCGCACTATACTACTCATATCGAGGGAACGCACCTGACCTTGGAGCAGGCCGAGCAATTGCTGGAAGGGAACTCGGTTCCCGAGGCTGATCCCGACGACGTGCGGGAACTTCTCAACTACCGGAAGGCCTTCGAATTCGTCTCCGAGTACCTCGAAAACGGCCTGCCGATCACCGAAGGGCTGGTCCGGGAAATACACAAGAAACTGGTAGAAGGCGTCCGTGGTGGGTCGGCGGCTCCAGGTGAATACCGAAAAATCCAGAACTACGTGGTGAACTCCATTACTGGCGAGACGATTTATACGCCGCCCCCGGCCTATGGTGTGCCTATCATGATGGCCGAGTTGGTAAAATATCTCAACAGCGAAGCGAAAACGCACCCCGTACTGGTGAGCGGCATCTCCCAGTTTCAGCTTGTTCACATCCATCCGTTCCTGGATGGCAACGGCCGGACATCGCGGCTTCTATCCACCCTTTGCCTCTACCGGGCCGGATACGACTTCAAGCGGCTGTTTACAATCAGTGAGTTTTACGACCGGGATCGGCCCGCTTTCTACCGGGCTATCCAGAGCGTCCGCGAGAGTGGAATGGACTTAACCGGCTGGCTGGAGTACTTTGTCAAGGGCTTAACCACACAGCTTACTGAAGTCAGAGAGCGTGGAGAGCGGGCTATCCGCCGGGATGTACTCAGTAAGGAACACGGCCTTTCGGATCGCCAGGCCAAGGCCATCGGACACATCATAGAGAACGGCAGCCTAACTATTCATGGTTTCGAGAGCCTCTGTCCCGATGTCAATCGGCGGTCCCTGCAGCGGGACCTTAAGGCGATGGTGGACCGGGGGTTGCTTGTAACTGAAGGTGAAACGCACCGGCTGCTATACCGCTTGGTGTAGTCTGTCTGATCTTTGCGACAGGTTTGCGACAATGTTTGCGACAAGTTCACGCCATGCTTTGTGACATGCAGGAAGAGGGACAGCCATAAAATAATAAATAACCCCGCATGGACAAGCCGTAAAGAAGTGAACCTGAGAAGAAGTTAAAAAAAAGGAATAGGTCCGAACGATGAAATTCAAAGAGTCTGAAAAACGGGAATTGAAGAAATCAACGTCCGAACTGAAAGAAGCAATCTTTTCCATCTCTGCCATCCTGAATAAGCATCACGGCGGCGATCTTTATTGCCCCTCGGATTTGATGCCCCAGGTTTACCTCGGGGTGATTCATTGCGGGATCAGTAATGATGGAACCGTTATCGGGAAAACCATACGGGACGTTGTGAAGCACTCCCCCCATTGGGCAGGGCTTCACAGGAGCGGAATGAACCGTGATTGCTGTGCACCCCTTGACCCCGCTTACACAGCGGGGCTTGCGGGGTACTTTCCTGTCAAAGGCAATCTCCGAACGTATTGAGCCGAGGATTTATCCCAAGGTTGCAGAAAGAATCGGGGTTTGCCCTTGACATTTACTTGATTGCCCCGCGGGTCCATACCCCGAAGCTTGCTTTAGGGTAAGAATCCAGAAGGGGGATTAAAATATCTTCAAAAAAATTCTGACTTCTGACTACTGTATTCTGTATTCCAGATACCCCGTGGCTTGCTGCGGGGTAGTTCATGAATGCTCTGGTGGGGTACAATATGTGGTCCTATTCATACTCCGAAGGATCGTGTTTCACTGCCCGGGATTTTTTCTTTTTTGCCTGCAAGTGTTTGAGTAGGAGTACTTTCTCTTTTGCACGTTTAGAGCGTTTACGTTTTTGTCTTTTGATTTTTTCTATACGCTGTTGTTCCTCGCTTTCCTTACCGAGCACGACATCTTCAATTTTTTTGACAAGGATGCGGCGGGCAAGGAAACGGTTCAGAGCCTGGGAACGTTCTCTTTGACATTTCACTTCAATACCTGAGGGCAGGTGCTTCAGATAAACACAGGTTGAAGTTTTATTGACATTTTGGCCGCCATGGCCCCGGGATCGCACGAATCGTTCCACAATATCAGACTCTGTGATACCGAGTTTTTCCATCTTCTCATAAAGTGCTCTCTCTTTTTTGGCACTAACACCGTACTTTAAAGTAGCCATGCATTACCTCAGAGAATGGTTACGTGTTACGCATTGCAAGTTGCCCTGCCTTCAGCGGGGTTGAGACTTGCGAGTTTTCACAGGTGACCCGGAACCCGTAACAGTGATCCATGCCTCAATTGCCTTATTCAACTCTTCTGGTTTTTCAAGCATAACCATATGGCCTGCATCCTTAATCAGGGTAAGTTTGGAATCTTTTATATTTTTATTGAGATACTCGGAATACTTTGGTGGAGTGAGGAGGTCGTCCATCCCGCAGATGATTAGGACAGGAAGGTTGATGCTCTTTATGGAGTCCATAACATTAAAATAGTTACAGGAGTAAAAATCCTTATATAGTATCTCTTTTTTGCATTTCATCATCTCTTTGAAACCGTTTTCTTTCAATATAGGAGAGGTTTTCTTTGAGAAGACAAGTTCGGTGATTGTATGAACAGTTTTTTCCTTTTCTTTCACAACCCCATCAAGGATTTCTGGAAGAACGCCGAGCTTAGCCCCTGTTCCAATGAGGATGATACCTTTGAATATGTGAGGATAAGAAAGTGCCAGGGACATCACGATAGCCCCTCCCATTGAGTGGCCAGCGATATAACTTTTTTCTATTTTCAATATCTGAACTGTTTCATACAGGGCGTCTTTGAACTCATCAATCGTGTTACACCCATCGCCTGGTGAGTCCCCGTGTCCAGGCAGATCTATCAGAACTACTTCCATGTGTGTTTGTAAATATTTCTTCTGGTAATACCATGTATGCGTGTTACCACCAGCTCCATGGACAAATATACATGTTTCGCCAGCACCAGCTTTTTCGATGTGTAAACCCATTGAAACCTCCAAAATTTTATTGAAAAGATTGGGTTAGAAGTTATATTATGATGATATGAGATTTTTTACAATATTCATTATCATATTGTTTCTCTTTTCTTGCAGTAAGGGAACAGACATCGCAACGAAGGAAAAAGCTGCTGAGAGCGAGAGCACTGACACACAGTACAAGAAAGAGTTGGATGAGATAAAAAAGAACTTGAAGGGCGATGTGAAGATTAAACTGAAAAAAGATGTAAAAGGGAGCTATAGCTGGGAGATACTGGGTAAAGATGCTCAGGAAATCCTGAAGGCAAACGAAATTTTAAAGAAGAGGCTTAGTGAGTAAAGGCACGGGTAAGCCCGATACTTTGTGCGTAATCAATTGCTTCAAAATACTCTTTGGTTGTAATTCTCTTAGATATTTCTTCATATTCATTTGCTCTATAACATGGGTGGTACTGTGCCATGATATTGACAAAGGCATGTTCTGATACCTCATCCCTCACGAATCTCAGGATGCTTTTTGTATCCTCACAAAAGGTAGGCAGAACGAGGTGCCGTATCAGTAACCCTCTTTTTGCAACACCATGTTCGTCAATATACAGGTCACCAACCTGTCTTTGCATCTCCTTTATCACCTCTTTGACTATTTCAGGATAATCTTCAGCTTTACAGAACTTTTTGGAAAGTTTACCATTCAGGAATTTTATATCCGGCATGTATATATCGACTATCCCATCGAGTAATTTTACCACCTCTATGGATTCATAGCCGCCGCAATTATACACAAGCGGGATTGTAAGGCCCTTTTCTATTGCTATTGAAAGGGTTTTTACGATATGGGGAACGTAGTGGGTGGGGGTTACAAAATTTATATTGTGGCAGCCTCTCTGCTGGAGTTCTACCATGAGCGTAGCAAGCCTTCCGTATGAACAGTGTATCCCCTCTCCATATGTACTGAGTTCATAATTCTGGCAGAATATACATTTGAGGTTACAGTGGGAGAGGAATATTGTTCCAGAACCATTTGTGCCTACGAGTGGTGCTTCTTCCCCGAAATGGGGGAAAGCCGATGAAACATAAAGATCATAAGGTGCCCTGCAGTATCCCAGCTCATCAGCTATTCTGTTTGACCTGCACGTTCTTGGACATAGAACGCAGGGATTCAGTTTTGATTCAAGTTCCTCTATCCTCTCGTCGAGTATGCCTTCCGATTTTGTTTTTAGGTATACAGGAAAATCTTCCATTACCACTTTAAAAATATTATTTTATGCATTATTATTATAACAGGAATAGTATAAAAAGAAACGGGGTTGAATTATGAAACATTACGAATATACAATAAGGGCATTTTCAATGCAGGATTTAAAGGAGAAGGGAATTGTTGTTGATCCTCACAACAATATAGTTTTTGCGTGCAGACCTGATGGTGCGTGCGCAATACGGGATGTTGGTGTAGAACAGATTGACAAGCTCTCAGGATTATTGAATGAAATGGGCGAGCATGGATAGGAGCTCGTTCAGTTATTTTTCAGACCATCAGGCATTGTGAGCTTCTGGAAAAGGTTATTAAGGGAAGGGGATTAAATTATATAAAATCTTCAGGAGGTAATGCGTATGGCTATAACACCCTGGAAGTCTTTATGGGAATCGAGATTTCCATCATTGAGAGAAGAGATGGATAAAGTATTTGAAGATTTTTTTGGAAAAGCAGGGTTTCCAGCTATGAAGGAGGATGTATGGGCACCCGCCATTGATGTACATGAGACAAAAAAGGATGTTGTAGTTACTATGGATATTCCTGCGGTAGATCCTAAAGAGGTCACAATATCGATTATAGAAGACAGACTGACAGTCAAAGGGGAGAGAAAGAAAGAGGAAGAATTTAAAGAGGAAGATTGTTATAGGGCTGAAAGGGTATATGGTTCATTTCAGAGGGTTATCCAGCTCCCAACGGAAGTGATTGCGGATAAAGCAAAAGCTACGTATAAGGACGGGGTTTTGAAGGTTACTGTCCCGAAATCCCAGAAAGTGGTTCCAAAAGAAATAAAAGTCGAGGTTCAATGATATCCCTTGCCCCTTCCCCTAAGACGTTGAGGGCGAAACAGGGAATCTCTTGAGGAGGTTTAAAAAATACTGGAGGTAATAATGAAAGAAAAAGTAGAAACATCAATTAACAAAATCAGACCATTTTTACAGAGGGATGGGGGCGACATTGAACTGATAGATGTCGCTGATGGAGTGGTGAAAGTGAAGCTTCAGGGTGCGTGTGGTAGCTGCCCCATGAGCATGATGACATTAAAAATGGGTATTGAAAAGCAATTAAAACAGGATATTCCGGAGATTAAAGAAGTTATTGCAATATAGTTGTTGACAAAAATTTCTGTTTTACATATTATGGGTTTTGAAGGGGGTGGTAATATGACGTGTGGTGTAAAAGGTTGCGGAGCAGCAAAAGCAGCACCAAAGAAGGCAGCACCAAAAAAAGCAGCACCAAAGAAGGCAAAAAAAACCACAAAGTAGGTATAGGGGGGTTTATCCCCCTATTTTTTTTCTGAACTTTTCAAAGGAAAAATCCTTAAAAATAGTGTTATATTTTTTTCTTTTTTACATAATCCAGAGAAGGGCCGGAGTCTTATATGATGAGAGAATTTGATGATGCAGTTAAATTGCTTGGTGAATTCATACGTATTGATACTTCAAATCCACCAGGAAATGAGGAAAAGGCAATCCAGTTCCTTGAAGCGATTCTTCAAAAAGAAGGTATCAGGACAGATGTTTTTTTACCTGTAGCAAAAAGGGCAAACATCCTCGCCCGCATAAAAGGAAAAACAAAAGGGAAGCCCGTTGTATTACTGAACCATGTTGATGTGGTCCCCGCAAAAGAAGAGGAGTGGGAATTTCATCCTTTCAGCGGAGCATTGAGGGATGGGTTTATATACGGCAGGGGCGCAATCGATATGAAGGCACAGGCAATATGCCAGCTTCTGTCATTCATAAACCTTTACAGAGAGGGAATAGTGCCTGAAAGGGACATGATATTTCTCGCTACCTGTGATGAAGAAGTAGGTGGACAGTTTGGTGTGGAATACATGTTGAATGAAGTTGAGGAACTCCGGAATGCCTCTTTTGTCCTCAGTGAGGGTGGCTGCATCATCGAAGAAGATGGGGCGTTTCATGCCCAGATTTCAGTTGCTGAAAAAACATTAAGCCAGTTTATGATAAAGGCTACAGGGACAGGCGGTCATGGTTCCATACCACATAAAGACAATGCAAACGAGAAGGTGGTAGACGCATCAAAGGCGATACTATCCTATAAGTGGCCCCTTAAACCTACCAGCATTGTAAGTACATATCTGAATGGCATTCTAAAAGGAAAAAAAGGGAAAGGGTTTCAGTTTCACAGCTTAAAGGAAGCCTTGAGTGGTAAAGGCTTTAGAAGCTTCATTGAGAACAATCCCATGTATAACGCATTGCTCCGGAATACAGTCACACTGACCATTTTAAAGGGTGGGGAGAAGGTAAACGTGATACCTACAGAGTCCTGTGCATATTTCGATGCACGACTATTGCCAGGCGAAAGTCATGATAAATTTTTCAAAATAATAAGAAGGTTGTGCAGGAAAGAAATAGAGATTATGAGAATCGGGAGTGGCATAAGTGAACCCCTTCCTTCCGGTTATAACACCCACTATTTCAAGGGTTTAAGGCACATTGTGGGCAGCATGAAGGGACCAATACCGGTTCTGCCTTTTATAACAACTGGTGCAACGGATTTACGTTATTTCAGGAATCTCGGTATTGTAGCCTATGGGTTCTTTCCTATTACCCTTCCAAAAGAAGAGCTTTTCAGGATGCATGGAATAAATGAAAGGCTATCCGTGGCAAATCTCAAAGAGGGTTTGGAAGGCACATACGAAATTGTGAAGTTTTTGGCCTCCACTATATAAAGGCTCCCATCTCTAAGCACAAAACTCGAAACAAATTTGTTGAGGATTTATATATTAGGGATTTTAGGATTTCTCATTGAGGGAGTTACTAAATATCTTGACAAAATTGAGCTTTTAAGTAGAAAATAATAAGTGAATTTATTAACAAGCATGAAAGAACAATAAAAGGATAATAAAAGGATAAGGAGGTGAAGGATTTACACTATAAAATTAAGGCGTTATGCCATCATGGGGGAAATATGAAAAAAGAGGTAAAGGTGCTACAAGGAAATAGTGCAATTGTGAGAGGCGCCTGGGAGGCAGGTGTAAAGGTTGCATGTGCTTACCCCGGGACACCAAGTAGCGAAATATTGCAGGAAGTTGCTGATAACTATCCAGAGATTTATGCTGAATGGTCTACAAATGAAAAAGTGGCTCTTGAGGTAGCAAGTGGTGCTGCAATAGCAGGGGTAAGAGCTATGGCTTCCATGAAACATGTGGGATTAAACGTAGCTTCAGACCCATTCATGACCCTTGCTTATACTGGCATTAAGGGTGGTTTACTCATTGTTGTGTGCGATGACCCGAATGTCCATAGTTCACAGAATGAGCAGGACAGCAGGAACTGGGCAAGGTTTGCAAAGGTTCCCATGCTGGAGCCGTGTGATTCTCAGGAGAGTAAAGATTTTACGAAGATTGCATTTGAAATAAGTGAAAAGTTTGATACGCCTGTGCTCTTAAAGGGTGAAACGAGGGTTTCACATTCTGACTCTCCGGTTGTGTTGGAAGATAGAAAAGAATCAGCGCCAATAAAGTTTGATCCCAAGGAAGCCATGAAGGATGCACCTAAGTATGTTATGGTGCCTGTGAATGTACGGACAAGACGTAAAATCATTGAAGAAAGGATGAAGAGGCTCGAAGCCTATGCAGATGAATTTAAATACAACAAAATGGAGATAAATGATCCGAAAATCGGGGTCATCGCAGCCGGAGCTGCATATCTTTACACAAAAGAGGTATTTCCAGAATACTCCTATCTTAAATTAGGTATGGTGTGGCCACTTCCGAAGAAGATGATCGCTGAGCTTTATAAGAAGGTGAAAAAGGTTATCATTGTTGAAGAGCTTGACCCATTCCTCGAAACAGAGATAAAGGCTCTCGGTTATAAAGTATTCCATGGGAAAGACGTGATCCCGAACATGTATGAACTTTCTCCGGAGATTGTGGAACAGGCACTGAAAGGGAAAAAATATAAACCGCTAAAAATCAAGGTTAAACCTGAAGATTTACCAAGAAGGCCACCAAATATGTGTGCAGGCTGTTCACATAGGCCATTATTCTATGCCTTAAAAAAACTGGGCCTTTTTGTATTTGGCGACATCGGTTGCTATACACTTGCTACTGCTCCTCCACTTCAAGCATTGCATTCCTGTATTTGTATGGGTGCGAGTATTGGAACAGCATATGGTGCCGGGAAGGCACTTGGCAAAGAAGGGCTTGGGAAAATCTGTGCAGTAATTGGCGATTCTACCTTCCTGCACGGTGGAGTTGCTCCGCTCATGGATACCGTATATAACAAGGGTTACTCGACCACCATTCTCCTTGATAACAGGATAACCGGTATGACAGGCCATCAGGAACACGCTGGAACAGGTTTTACCGTAAGACAGGAACCGGCAAATATGATTGACTATGCAGAGCTTGTAAAGGTGCTGGGTGTAAAAAATGTGAGAAAGATTGACCCTTACAACGTTGAAGAGACCATGAAAGTCGTGAAGGAAGAGGTAAATAAGGACGAACCGTCAGTGATAATAACAGTAAATAGCCCCTGCATTATGCTCAGAAGGGAAAAGAGGACATTTAAATATCCTTTTTACCTGATTAACGAAGAAAACTGTAGGGGATGCAAGTTATGTCTTGAGATAGGGTGCCCTGCAATAAGCTGGCGAGAGGGAGAAGGTGCAACAAAAGATGGTCATAAGAGAAAGGGAACCGTGTATATTGACAAGGGAATCTGTGTAGGTTGTGATCTTTGTGCCCAGATATGTAAATTTGAAGCCGTTGTTCCTGGTAAAAAGTGAGGAGGTGGAGTATGAAAGATAAAAACAAAGTAACGAATATATTTCTATCAGGTGTGGGTGGCCAGGGTACTATTCTGGCGAGTAATATTTTGACAGAGGTATTTGTTGATGCCGGTTATGATGTGAAGAAAAGTGAAGTCCATGGTATGGCACAGAGAGGTGGGGATGTTACCACCCATTTCAGGTTTGGAAAAAAGGTATATTCCCCGCTCATTAAAGCTGGAGATGTAGATTTCCTCCTCTCTTTTGAGCTTCTTGAGGCACTGAGATATATAAATTGGGTGAAAAGTGATGGGAAAATTATTATCAATAAACAGGAAGTCTTCCCGCCTTCTGTAAACCTCGGTATGGCAAAGTATCCCAAGGAGGTAGACAAGGTATTCAAAAAATATTACAAAGAAAATGTTCATATGCTGAATGGCCTGGATATAGCTACAAAACTTGGAAATGCACAGGCTGCCAATGTGGTATTGATTGGTGCCTTCTCTAATTTCTTTCCTGAGATAAAAGAGGAAGCGTGGATAAAGGCAATAAAAGGCCTCCTCAAAGAGAAACTACATGAACTTAACATTAAAGCCTTTAGAGAAGGGAGAAAGGCCCTTTAAAAAGGGGCCTTTCTTTTTTTTTGTAAAGGTTTTCCTTCTTGTTTTAATCTTTTTTAATCTTTTTGTGTATGAAAAGGTACATGCAATGGATGTATTTCGTTTAGAAAACCGCTTACAATGTATGTTTGAAAAAAGGAAAGATGCAGGTGTAGTTGCAATGCAGGTCTGGGTAAAGGTCGGAAGCAAGTACGAGCAGCCAAAATTTGCCGGTATTACTCACTTTATAGAGCATCTGATATTTAAAGGGACAGAAAAGCTGAAAGCGAATGAAATGGCATCGAGGATTGAGACGCTCGGAGGCACTATCAATGCATTCACCTCCTATGACAACACGGTATACCATATTGTGATACCGAAAAAGGCTTTTAAAGAGGGCCTGGAGCTCCTCCTGGATGCTGTCAAAAACCCTGCGTTTCCAGAGGAAGAACTTGCAAAAGAGAAAAGGGTGGTGCTGGAAGAGATCAAGATGGGAGAGGATGAACCACAAAGGAAGCTTTTCAAGGAGTTATTTTCTGTAAGTTATAAAGGCCATCCTTATGGGAGGCCCATCATCGGGTATGAAGAAACAGTGAGAAGCATAACGAGAAAGGACATAGAAACATATTTCAAGACCCATTATACACCGGAAAACATGGTTGTGGTGATTGTCGGTGATTTTGATGAAAATCAGGCAAAAGCATTGATCAAGAAGCATTTGATAGGATATGGTGGTGAGGGTAAAAAACCTCTTGATAAGGGTATTGAAGAGGGAAAAAGGGGAGATAGAGGCAAAATTATTGAGAAAGATGTGAGGGAAAGCTACCTTGCCCTTTCCTTTCCTATCCCACCGTTGATACATGAGGATATCCCATCTTTAGATGTTCTGGGAACAATTTTAGGCGAAGGCGACAGTTCACGCTTGCAGGCACAGTTAAAGTATAAAAAGGGTATTGTGACGAATATCGATACCTATCAGTTCATACCGAAGGAAGAAGGGCTTTTTGTTATTTTTGCTACCTTCAAAGGAAAGGCGTATGATTCCATAGCCAAAGAGATTGAACAAGAGATAGAAAGATTGTTGAACGATGGAGCTACCCTGTGGGAGATGGAAAAGGCAAAGAACATGATAAAGGCATCTTATATCTTTTCGGCGGAAACAGTGCAAGGCAGGGCAAGACAAATAGGGAATTTCCAGACCTTAACAGATAACCCGTATTTTCTCGATAATTACCTGAAAGCCATTGATAAGGTGACTCAGGAAGACGTAAAAAAGGTATTAAAGACCTATATTGCCGGGAAAGAGAATAATTTTGTTACCCTCCTACCAAAAAATTCTGCTAACCCGCACACGTATGAACTGAAAAATGGTTTAAAGATTGTGGTGAACAAGAATCAAGCGTCACCGAGTTTTTCTTTCCTTATAGGCTTTACCGGTGGTCTTAAAGAGGAGCCACAGGGTAAGAATGGTATGTTTAATCTCCTTTCAAGGATGCTGCTTAAAGGCACGCAGAACAAAGACTCCGTGGCGATTGCGAGGGAGGTTGATCTACTTGCAGGGGATATATCACCTTTTAATGGAAGAAATGTTTTTGGATTATCAGGTAAATTTTTGAGTAAGGATATAAAAGAGGTACTTGGTCTTGTAAGGGAATTGCTTACTGAAACTGCGTTTAAAGAAGAGGAACTCAAAAAGGTCAAAGAAGAAATCCTCTCGGATATAAGGAAAAGGGATGATGAGCCTCTCTCTTTTATCTTTAAACGTTTTAATGAAGCGTTGTATGAAGGACATCCTTATAGTAATGACCCCATGGGGAAAGAAAGTGATATTGGTAACATAAAGCTTCATGAAATTGAAGAGTTTTACAGGCATTATGTGACGCCAGCAAAGACAGTTTTGGCTTTGTCAGGGGACCTACAGGAAAAGGAACTCGTAGATATGCTGGAGAGGTTATTTTCTGAGTGGAAAGGGAGAACCAACATGCTCAGAAAGGAACCTGCCATACCGGTCAAGAAACAGAAACATGTGGAGAAGGATATCATGCAGACCCACATGATCTTTGGGTTTTTAGGACCAGGGCTCCTGGATGAGGATAGACCTGCAATAGAGGTAATGGATGCAATACTTTCCGGTATGGGTGGCAGAATACATAAGATATTACGAGAAGAAAAACCCTACGCTTATGCAGTAACCTTTTTTAATCAGATGGCATACGAGGTTGGTGGAATGGGTATTTACATCGGGACAGACAGAAAACTCACGAAGGAAGTCGAAGGGATAGTCAAGGCTGAAATAGAAAGGATTATCAGAGAAGGATTTACAGATAAAGAGGTTGACAATGCGAAGAGCCATCTCATTGGCAATCATTATGTGAAGATACAGTCTAATGCTACCTTAGCAAGAAATATGTGCTTTGATACAGTATACGGGTTAAAACCCAATTATTTCAAAGTATGGCCTACGCATATTGAGAAGGTAAACAAAGAGGATGTCAACAAGGTTGCAAGGAAATACCTTTCTTTAGATACAATGGTTCATATAACGATAGGCAGTGGCGAAACTCAGTGAAATTCGGATACCTTGGTCAAAGCGTGGAGAGCCTTTTAAAGGCATCGAGCTTATCCCTGTCCCCTAATTTTGCTTTGTCTATGCATACCTTTAAAAATTCTATAGATTGTTCATATGTTTTTTTCTGAACAGGGAAGGGATGACCATCCTTACCACCATGGGCAAAACTGAACCTTGCGGGATCTTGAAAGCTTGGTGGTTTCTTATAAACAAGTTCAGAGATGAGGGCAAGAGCAGATACAGTCTTTGGACCAACACCTTTTATCTGGATGAGGTCTTTAAATGATTCCGGTTGTGATTCATGCATCACCCTGAACATCTTAAACAGTCTTTGTTCATTCACATCAACAGGCGATATATAGTGTCTCTCTGGCATAGCAAGGGTAATTGTATGCCAGGTTTTCACCATGGTATCGGGGTCCTCTTTCACGAAATCTACAGCAGAGTTTCTTGTTCCTTCGCTTTCTCTCGCAATAAGGTTTAACACATCATTCCTTTCATCACAGGTAATGCCTGTATGGGGCTCGCAGGTCAAATCAAGGTTATCCCTTGATAACCATTGGTAGCGCCGTGCATTTTTTTCCTGCCCGTTCATCCCCTGTTGAATAATTGCCCACCCACCTTGTTTTGTGAACATGAAGGTATGGTGGTACAGGCTGTATCCATCCTGTATGGCCGTATTGTCTATCTTTGCACACAGGCGACTTAAATCTATGTACTGTGAGGCATCAATCCCCCATTTTTCACCGTATTGTTGGAGTTCCTGCGGGGTTTTGATCGCTGCCTTTGCCTTTCCTCCACAGATGGCTATGGGGAACTCATCTCCCATACCCATTAGCCCCTCTTTGAGGGCGCCGCAAAGTGTTGTAGTAAGGCCACTGCTATGCCAGTCGAAACCCGCGACACACCCTAATGCTTAAAACCAGACAGGGTCAGCGATACGGGTTAAGAATTCTTCTGGGCCAAATTCGAGGACAATGATCTCTATTAATGCGGCAGAGAGCCTCTTCATCTTCTGGAAAAGCCAGACCGGTGCCTTTCCATAATGGAGGGGTAAAGTGGTTATCGTTCTTCTCATGGGTTTTCAGATAAACGTTGCTACGCTGAATGGAAGAATTCCCTTATTGCATCAACAATGTATGTTTTTTCTACCCGCTTTAGTTCAGGATAGACAGGTAATGCAAGGCTCGTTAGGCATGCTTCTTCGGTTACAGGAAAATCACCCTTTCTATACTCAAGATATGTGAAACAGTGTTGTAAATGTAGGGGTACAGGATAATATATCCCTGTCTGTATCCCCTTATCTTTCAGGAAATTCTGCAGGTGATTCCTTTCTTTTACCCTTACCACATATTGATGAAATATGTGTGATGTATCATCCTCGATTATGGGAAGAGTCATCGGTAAGCCATTCAGTTTTTTGTTATAATACCTCGCATTCTCTACCCGCTTTCTATTCCACAAATCAAGATAAGGAAACTTGACCACAAGGGCACAAGCCTTTATCTCGTCAAGTCTGCTGTTGATACCAATCATTTCATGGAAATATTGCGTGTTGCCCATACCATGGACCCTTAATTTTGTGAGTTTTTCACCCAAATCCTTCCTTGTTGTGAACACCATACCGCCTTCACCTATACCGCCCAGATTCTTTGTAGGATAGAAGCTCAATGCCGCCACATCTCCAAAACTCCCGGACATTCTCCCATTCACCCGTGAGCCGAGGGATTGAGCCATGTCTTCCACAACAGGCAGGCCGTGCTTTTTCCCGATGCTACATATCCTTTCCATGTCACAGAGCTTTCCAAAGAGATGGACTACGACGATGGCTTTTGTCTTTGCTGTAATAGCACCTTCGATGAGCCCAGGGTCTATATTCATATTGTCACGCTCTATGTCAACAAACACCGGTTTCGCTCCCACAAGAGCAATAGAACTTGCCGTGGAAAAAAACGTGTATGGTGTCGTGATAACTTCGTCCCCCTCCTGTAAACCAAGCGCCATGAGTGAAAGGATAAGGGCATCTGTCCCGTTCGCACATGATATTGCATAGGGTACACCAACATAGCCAGCAATTGTGCTTTCCAGGAGGCTGCAATACTTTCCGAGGATCAGCTTTTGTTCTGAAAGGATTTCCTTAAGATTACGCAATATGTCGGTTTTCACCTTTGCATACTGGGCTTTGAGATTCATCATAGATATATTCATCTTTAATTTCCTTATATTTTTTTAACTTGAAATTGCCTACATTGAATTGGAATGTATCTTAACATACTTTTGCCTTACTTCACAACAAAGGGTTGATATTTTTATGGTATTAACGTTAGATTGAATGATATGGAACGCTACCCAAACATAAAAGGAAAAGCCTTTGTTTTCCTGTTATTCCTGTGGTTCTTATGGTTGATGAATTTTACGAGCAGGACAATTTTTTCTCCTATTATGCCTTTAATTGAGGATGAATTCCTTATAGGCCATGCGAGGGCAAGCAGCTTGTTTGCTTTTAATAATTTAGGGTATGGAATTTCTCTTTTTTTCTCGGGGATATTTGCAGGTTTTTTAGGTTACAAAAGGTCAATCATGTTGTCAATGATTACCTCAACCTGTTTGTTTTTTTTCATTCCCTACGTGAAGTTATTCTCATTACTGTCTTTTTTTTCCTTTATCCTTGGCATGTCCGCCGGTGTGTACCTGCCTTCCATCATACCGCTGATTACAGAGCATTTTGAGGAAAAATCATGGGGGAAAGCAATAGCAATCCATGATAGCGCAGCCTCTATCAGTATTTTTAGTGCGCCATTCATAGCCCTCTTTCTCCTTAAGTTCCTGAAGTGGAGAGAGATTTTTGATGTATTTGGTGTTGTGTGCATGGTTTGTATTATTGTCTTTTGGCTCACCTGTAACGAACTAAAAATAAAAAAGGTGAAGGGAGATTTGTTCAGGGGTATCATGAAAAGGAGATCGCTGTGGGTTATGGGAATAATTTGGGTATTCTCTGCAGGAGCCTGTCTCGGTGTATATTTTGTTGTTCCCCTGTACCTTACCAAGGAATTATCTCTTGATATTGCATATGCGAATAAGATATTCGGAATATCAAGGATCGGTGGGGTTTTTGTGGCGATTATGGCAGGCTTTATCGTTGACAGGTTTAGTGTAAAGAAGGCGATGTTTTATATGATCTTAGCTACCGGTATCCTTACACTTTGCATGACTTACAGGGATGTGCGATTTATTGAAGTCTTCCTCTTCCTCCAGGCGAGTGTTTCAATAGGATTCTTTCCTGTTGGGCTCGTAACGATTTCAAGGATGTTTGAAAAGGAACACAGGAGTATGGCAACGGGCTTTATTGTCGCGCTTGGTGTGGTATTTGGTCTCGGGGTTCTTCCCTACCTCCTTGGTCTGGCAGGCGACCATTTAAGTTTTAGATTAGGGATATTTTTGTTTGGAATTTTAGTCATTTTTTCAAGTGGGCTTATATATTTTTTAAAGGAACTGAAATAATAGGTTTAGTTATGATTCAATAATATCTATCTGCTGCGGGCTAAGTTCTCTCTGGGCGTAATCGAGATAAACGCATTCCTTGACGAACAGATTAAACAGATCAGAATCAATGTGATTATCTTTCACCATAAACGACATGATTTTCATTGCTTCGGAAAGGGTTTTGCCTTTTTTATAAGGCCTGTCTTTTGCCGTCAGGGCTTCAAATACATCAGTTAATGCTATGATACGTGCCTGTAAGGGAAGCTGGTCCCCTTTCAAACCCAAGGGATAACCTGTACCATCCAGCCTTTCATGATGAGCACCGGCAAAATCAGGTACAGATCGTAACTTTTTTGGGAAAGGAAGCTGTGCAAGCATCTTGCGGGTCACAACAGCGTGGTTGTTTATAATCTCCCTTTCCTCATCATTCAGGGTTCCCCGCTGGATACTTAAGTTATATACCTCATTGTCAGTGAGC
>CAIJOT010000107.1 GCA_903822335.1 uncultured delta proteobacterium | reverse complement strand
TTTTTCGTTTTCTTTTTCGTTTTACTCTTTTTCACCTCCTCCTTTCCTGAGAAGAATGCTCTAAGGTCTTCCTCTGTGATCACCCAGCTTTTTCCCACTTTCTTCCCTTTGAGCTTCCCTTTGGTAAACCATCCCCGGATAATCCTGGGATTCATTTCAAGTGCCTTTGCAATATCCTCGACATCGTAAAGCGTTATGCTACCTATTCTTTTTACCATGTAGGCACCTCATCAATAATGTCATGTTATGTATATATCATGTATATATAATGCTGTCAAGCGTTTTTATTGTAATATATGATATTTTACAATATACAATAATATATAATGATAATAGATTGTTACGGTATGCTTCTAACGGCTTTCTAACCATTTCCATGCTGTTTCATCCATTGCAAAATTGCATTTTTCGAGAACCTCAAAGACTTACCGGCTTTCATGAATGGAAAATCAGAGAGCCCATGTTGTGAATTATTCACCCATTGATAGACTTGCCCCTTACTTTTGTTCAAAATCTTCGCAATATCTTCTACTGAGAGGAGTTCGTCTTGCCTGGGTTCCCGGGAAGATAGCAATGGCTTTAAGACCTTCAAGACCTCTTGTGCAATGGCCTGAATATCTTCCGGTTCAAGTGTTGTTTTCATGCCTTTTCTATGTCCTCATATTGCCATGAATAGTAAACCCTTACCCTCATGATTAAAATTCCTGTAGCCCAATGTTTCTATGTGCTGTAGGACGTAAAAGGGATAACTTCCGGCTTGCCTCTATCTGTTTTTCACTTCTTACAGGTTTCACTTTATCCTTACGTTTTGCATATGGCATATAATGATACATGGAACAGTTTTCTATCTTGCAATCACGTGCTCCGTCAGCATAACCACCTGTGCATTCATAACAATTTGCCAACATAGCCTCTGCCCTGGTCAGAGATTTACCTTCCAGAAACTTAATTCTCTCCGTCCGACCCTTTGCCCTGATTCCAAAACGTTGAACATCTTTAATTGAATCCATGTATCACCTCACTATTTTTGTATGGGTAGGGGAGGGGGGGATGACGTCTTGAGTGGAAATTATGATATAACCCTCTCTGAAGTGCGCCACAAATTTTTTCATTTTCGGATTCCATAACCACAACGCTCTTTTTCCTGCTGTTTTCGATATTCAATTATCTCCTGTATCTTTTTAGGATATTTCTCGTGGCACTCTTGGCAAAAATCAGCATTGCAGTCAGTAAGCACGGCTTCGCAAATATCACAATAGCCCTCTATTCTCTTAAAACCGCATGGATTCTTATACTTTACCTTGAATCTTACATGGTCAAAATCCCGATAACTATCTAAAAAAGCCTTCTCGTAATTTTCCTTGGTTCCATACTTCTGAGTAAGCTCTAAAGCCTCTTGAAATATTTCTTCTTCCGTATAAGCCCTTCTGTAATTTTTAGGTATGAATTCTTTGGACGTCCTTACCGAGTCAATCGCCCATTGTGCTGGGAGGTTCTCTTTGGCATTCAAAAGATTTTCCAGTTTGTCTATCTTACTTTTCAGGTCCTTTATCGACATTTAATACCCCCTATTTGTAGATTTTTCGCCTGATTATTATTTCTTCCAGGGCTTGAAGCCTGTCTTCAACTTCTTCAATTTCTCTTAATCTCAAACAATGCGTCAAAAGGTCGTTTGCTGCCCTTCTCTTAACAGATTCATCCTTACTGTTGAGACAATCCATAAGCACTGCTACTGCTTTTTTTATTGAAGTCTTCAGGTTTGACAATCCTTCCTGAATAACCTCATTTCGCTGTCGTGTGAGTTCGTCTTTGAAGTCAGGATTTACCATCCAGTTATAAAAAGTCTGCTTTGAAATATCCGCTTGACGACAGCCTTCTTCAAGAGTCTTTGCAGAAAGAATAAGTGAGATCGCCTTCAATTGTTTATCACTAAGATTGACGATTATTGATGTATTTTGACTTTCCATTTTGTTATCCCTTATTTCCATAACTTAATCTCCATGTTCCCACCCCTTTTGCTCATCTTTTGGAATGTAGTCATCTAAATTATTTTTTTCTTCCAATACCTTGTCTAACTCTCTACCACTCTCTACCAAACCCAAAGATTGTTGATTATCAAGGGTTTTACCTTGGTAGACTTTAGGTAGACTTTGCTCACTCTCTGCCAACTCTCTACCTGTTGAAACTGTTGATATTCCTTGCTCTGAGGGTTTAGTAGGGTTTGGTCGAGTTTCTTCCGGTGCCTGTGAAAATATAAATTGAGACTTCAACGCCTCGAATTCTTTTTCATACAAGAGTGCTTCGGATTTCCCCTGAACGTGCCTTGTCTTTATTCCCATTCCTTTCAACTTCCGGCCTAACCATTGAGAAGTTTTTTTGTATCCTTCAGGCCGCCCCTCGTTAAATTTTTCCAGAATATCACTAACCTTGATAATCCAATCACTAACCTTTTCCGGCAAAAGGCTTTGCAGTATGGTCACAATCTGCCCTTCCGTGCTCTGTTTTTTATCCTCAACTCGCTGCCCTGCAATATCAATAAGGACGTTTACAAGCTCATTGAAGTGTTCAGGTGCTACGATTTTACAAATCTGTAAGAGAGGTCTGCTTATGTCCCATAACCGCCCCTGGAGTCCCGGTATCTGGTCAACCCTTGGCAATGGTTTATCAATCATTCTTGCCCGCCATGCAGTCAACCGTTCTTTTAATTCAAGTCCTTTGTCCGGCGTGGGGTTCTCATAGTTCCCTGGTTTGTTCGGGATAGTTATTGGGATGCAACGAGTATCCAGAATGTTATGCAATGCCTCATTTGTGGCTATTATTGTAGCCCCATATACACTAAAATATTTCGTATCCTGAAAAGCCCCCTTATCTGGATATAAAACCCTGGCCACTCGTGCCCCTTTCTCGTATCGGAGAAGTAAAACATCCTCGCTCTGATTGCGCTCCGCTTTCTTCCAAAGATTAAAAAGGTCAAAGAAAACAGTCGCTTGTAAGTCCTGTGAATACCTGAAAAGGTTTGCTTCTCTGAGGTCAACAACATGGATACCCCTATATGCTATGGTTATCATCGCCTTGCCCGTCCTACTTTTGCCTCGTTCCGGTGAAGCATAGAACAAAATCATGGCAATGTATTGAATGTCCGGGTGATCTTGCAGATATGTTTGAAATACATTTACCGCAAGGATAAGCCAATACCTATCTTCCTGATAGGCGAAGCGTTTTAGGTAAGAGAGAACATCATCAAAGAGGGTTTCATCATCGCCTTGCCGGTAATGCTTAAAAACTTCCTCTTCTCTCGGCAAGAGGAATGGCAGGTGCGATTTGTCTGGCGGGGAATAAGTAACCCCGTCAATCTCTTTCTCACGATAACGTGTAAGAGTTCCTTTTTCCTGAATGAGAAAAACAACCTTTCCCTCGGTGTCAACTGCAAGATCAACAAGGCCGGGGAAGTTTGCAGAAAAACTTTTTTGCTCATGATATTCAGATTTTCCATTATTATCCGGTAGGTCTTTGTTCAGGCTCCGTTTGCCTATGCCCGTTTTTTTTGCAAGCAGATTGATGTAAATATTTTTTTCAGATTCAGAAGGGAGTGTTGCGATATTTTTAAGTATCTCCTGTAGATTCTCTATCATTGTCTCCGGCGTGAGATTCGCAATCGTGTTTGATAAGTCTATCCGTGGGGTCTCGCTTGTTTTTCTCAGCTTAACAACTGGAGACTTAACACCACAGTCCTTGCCACAAGTAAAACCGTTCTGCTTAATGTGCCTGCACGTGTGAGGTGGTGTATTGATAGCATGAAGTATCTTTGTGTCGGTCTCTCTCTTGTTATATCCAGAGTAACCCTGGGAATACTCATGGCATAGGTCAACGCCCTCTGGCAACCGTGCAAGGTTTGAGGTCATGCTATACCATAGCGGTTCTGGCAATTGTGTGTTCTGGTAAGCATGTTTCATAAAAGCGCATTTTGCGTTTATTTCCTCTACCGTCTGCCTCTCTACTTTCTTTGTCGTGCTGCCTGCATCCTCAATAGCGAAATCCTCAAAATCACTCAGGTTGTATTCTTGATCCGTCCACTGGACTATTTTGACCGGCTTCTTCTGCCCGTTCTTATAGTTAACTGTGCCGGGTATTCTTAGGATTCTTGCAAGCTCGGCGACACTTGAATCTGATTGTAGGGCCTGTGCAATACCTCTGAGGATAGATTCAATCTTGCCTGATGGTTCTTCTGCCTCTTTGAGAAACCAATAGACGTGCAGGCCGTTCCCCGAATGGATAACAATAGAAGGTGCATATCTAAACGCCTTCAACCTTTCATAGGCCTCCTGCTCACCACCTGCATATTGTTTAAAATCCATATCAGCGTACAGACATGGTACTTCCTGGACATGCTCTTTTTTGCCTCCGCCTTTACGAGAGTTTACCCCAAAGAAAAGGTTCTCATGCATGTGTGCTGTGACAAACCTTTCTATATCGGAGAGATTTCGTGAGAACAAACGGTGTTCGCTCGGGAAAGCCCGATATTCGAGGTCATGTTCTGTCTTGGATAGCCAAAGGTTCAGGAAGTCTCGGCGGGTTTTATCGGTAGTTTCCATTTTTTTCTCTCCTATTTCCATTCCCTGCGCCTTCCTTCATTGAAAGCATTTTCCCTCTCATCTTCTTTATTGCCTGAACGAAGTCCAAGCAACCAACCGATAAATTATCATTGTAAAGGGAAGATAGCCGGTAAAACTCTTCCTTTGCCGGGAAGCAAAAAACAACCCTCCCGCCCTGCATTGATAATTCAGGTTCAAGGCCGTGCATTGATAAAAAGGCGCTTGTGTTCAGATCTAAAATTGAGATTTGTTGATTTGAGTTTTTCATTCCGTTTTGCCTCCTTTCCCTTTCTTATTGTTAAAAGCATATGTTGGAATAGAAAGGCCTTCAAAGACGCTTTTTCGGCAAATTTGATTAGTTTGAATTGTAACTTAATGAATATCGTTGAAGATTTAAATTGATTTTAAAAAATACGCCTTTCTGCAATTTTCTGAACAAAATCTTTTATTAGGTCTGGGCTTCTTTGTTTTAATGTATTGCAAGAGAAAGGAATATCGTTCTCCGCTTGTCTCATGGCGCAAGGGCTCAGGGGGAATCGATGAGGTTGAAGAAATGCCCCGTTTTTTTAGCTCATGGTTTATCTTTTTATAATTTATCTTTCCATGTGTCATATACTTGTGTGTTGCTTTTTGCTTTATGAGTTCGTCTATCCAGGAAGGACCAGGCTTCAAATTCAGGCAGGTCTTGTCTCCAAGCTTTATGTCCCTGCATCGGACACCGACAAAGGGACATTTTTCATTCGGTTTTGTCTGTCCACAAAGCTCAGGGTCAAATTCTCTCAGGGCAGGCTCCTCGGCAGGCATAATAACCTCACCGCAATGCGGGCACCGGTCAAAACATTCTAAGTATTTCTCAATAGTCATGCTTGCACCAAATAACAGTTTTTGGAAATGCTCAACCGTCATGCCTACGTTATGCAGAAGTTTTTTTAATCCATCTGGCACAATCTCTGTTTCAAGTAATAGGGCAGGTAATGGTTTATTTATGCAATCTGATTTGTTGCAGTTATCACAGCGGGGTTTCTGGTGATACCTTTTGCCATCTTCAGGACACGTTACAATTCCCATTTCCCTTTTCCTATCCCTGAATCTCAGGACCTTGTGTTACTTATATAGTTCTAAAAATTCCTTATCCATTTCCTTCACTCCCTAAGTGCCCCTGAATACATCAAGGGAAAATCGGGTAGGGTTCCCGCACTTGTCGCTCTGCAGAAGCTATCCCTTGAAAATTACATCTTCACTCAAATATTTCTGTAAGGCGTTTGGTTTTCTCATTCCTATTTCGTTTCTTTAGCCGTTTGCCTACCATGCAATCCCTTTATTCCTGAGTAAGTCTTGTGCTCCCGTGAAGCCTAAGCGTGCAGCAATTTTTAAATCTTGAATTGCCTGCTGGTCGTTGCCGAGCCTTTCATACGCAAGCCCTCTGTTATCGAAAACCACTGCAAGCTGAAGGTTCAGCTCTATGGCATTATTATAATCCTTGATTGCCTGCTGGTCGTTGCCGAGCAGCTCTATGGCCTTACTATAATCCTTAATAGCCTGCTGGTCGTTGCCGAGCATGGCGTACATAACCCCTCTGTTGCCATAAGCTGATGCATACTTAGGGTTCAACTCTATAGCCTTGTTGCAATCCTTAATTGCCTGTTGATAATTGCCAAGCAGGCTATACGCAACCCCTCTGTGAAGGTAAAACCGTGCATCCTGAGGGTCCAGTTCTATGGCCTCGTTGTGATCCTCAATAGCCTGCTGGTGCTGATTGAGCTTCCCGTATGCCATCCCCGGTTGTTGTAGGCTTCGGCAAGGTCAGGTTTGAGACGAATAGCCTCGTTATAATCCTTGATTGCCCTCTGGAGCTGACCGAGTTTGCTGTATGCCATCCCCCGGTTGTCGTATGTTTCAGCAAGGTCAGGTTTGAGACGGATAGCCTCGTTGTAATCCTCAATTGCACGCCGGTGCTGACCGAGGCCCCCGTATGCTGCCCCCCGGTTGTTGTATGCTTCGGCATAATCCGGTTTGAGGCGGATGGCCTGGTTCAGGTATTCAATAGCCTTTTTAGGGTCTATGTATTTTCCGTCCTGCCAGAGTGCTGAGGCTTTATCAAACCAATCTACGGCTGTCAGGCCTCGTGATGCTTCCTGAAACTGATTTTTCAACTGTTCCGTGCTTTTCTTTTCCACCGTGAGACGCTTGTTCTCTTCCTGAAGTTTCACAACCTTATCGAGGAGTTCCTTTTCCTTCTTCCGTGCCTGGTTGAGCTGCTCAAGATGTGTCCTGTCTGCAAGGAGCTTCTTTACCCGGTCTTCAAGAATTGAGGTGTCTACGTTTATTCTGACAACGACTTCAATGCCAAAGGTATCCTTTGTGTGGTAATTTTCTTGAGAAACCACCTCTGCTTTCAGCACCCCTGCCGTAAGGGCGAGGATTTCATCCTTATCTATACGTGAGTCTTTCACTATGGTGAAACTTTCCACGTAGACCCCTGCCATTTCCAAAGCTTCCCGTTTTGCCCTTGCTACTGCGGCAATACGTGCATCATCAGGTGATTGACTGCCACCGAAGGGCTGTTTGACTGTGTGGGTGACGGTCTTCATCTCTCCCCTGGCAGGGAAAGGGATAAGGCTCAACATAACCGCCATAATAACGGCAAAGCAGAGGAAGGAACATGCCTGAATAGATGGAATATGCTTTGAAGTTGTATCTCCCATACATCACCCCCTGTGGTTATATCCTTTGATTGTCTGCAAACCGCTTATATTGCTGTCTCTACCACAATATTACAGTAGTCGGCAACCGGCTCTTTGTTTTTGCAAACCCTTTTACTCGAATATATCAGCATGGCTTCCTGTTCGCTCAAATATAATCGTTTCCTCTCTCTTGTTGACTTGATAGACAAGCAGCCAGTCCGGTTCTATATGACATTCCCGCCGGTTTTTGTAATCACCTTTCAGGGAATGATCATGGTAAACCTGGTCAAGAGGTCCTTCGTCAATGAGTAACCGGATTACCCTTTTAAAGGCTTCTATGCCTTTTCTGCCTGATTTCTCAAGTCTTTTAACATCTTTTTTAAACTGTTTCGTATAGAAAGGTGTGAGCACTATATCCCCAATTTCCTGAACATATCATCTGCGTCTTTACATTCAACGAGGTCTTTTCCTGCATCGGTCTTATTGAACGTCCTTGCGGTAGTCTTATTGGGTATCCTGACTTCAAAAGGCAAGCCCCTGGACATCTTCACGTGATGATAAAAGAGATTGATTGCCTGTGTTTCGTTCAGCCCCAGTGTCTTAAAAATGGTGTTTACTTCTTTCTTTAATTCCGGTTCTGTCCTTGCCCTTATCATCGCTGTCTTTGCCATAAATAATACCTCTCTGCTTTTTTCTAATATTGTATCACAAATGGGGTTAATAGGAAAAAGTTTATTTTCCATCACCGTACTTGTCCGTAGAATACTCTTTAAGGATTGACATATATTATCTTTAAGCACATGTTGATTCTATTCACTGTACACAATCCTACAAGCCCCCTGAGAGAGAAAAACCCCGCCTTTTCTAAGCGGGGTCTTGTGTATGTTGTCGATAGCTCCAATTCCTTCTAACGGATTTCTAACGGAACAACATAAAACAGGCAAAAACAACGTAAAATACAAATATGCTCTTTTTTCTACACACATTGAAATGATTGATGTTATCTTAGATTGCTTGAAACTGATAACGCAACTACATAATATTTGACATTTTTCAATATATTTTATACCATATCAGACTAAACCAATATGGAAAAGGGCGAAAGCAAAGAAGAAATTTACAATAGGGCGAAAAACCAGCACGCAACGTTAGATAGAAGGTTGAATATGTTACTACATAAACCTTACCTCACAGAGGAGGAAGAAACGGAGGTGAAGGTTTTAAAGAAGAAAAAGCTCTATTTTAAAGATATTATGGAACGGGTTAATGAAGAGTTAAAAAAAGGGGAAAAGGATTGAAGAAAACGGGTGCACAGATTTTTGTAGAATCATTGAAAATGGAAGGGGTTGACACCATATTCTGCTATCCAGGGGGCGCAACCCTGAATATAACGGATGCACTCCATCATGCCCATGAGATAAAACAGATCGTGGCAAGGCATGAACAGGGTGCAGTCCATGCATCGGACGGGTATGCACGGGCATCCGGCAAGGTAGGGGTATCTCTCGTTACCTCTGGGCCTGGTGCAACAAATACAGTTACAGGTATTGCTACCGCATGTATGGATTCCATACCGCTCGTGATTTTTTCATGCCAGGTGAATACAATGCTCATAGGGAACGATGCCTTTCAAGAAGCTGACATTGTGGGCATTACAAGGCCCTGCACAAAACACAGTTACCTTGTGAAGGATGTCAAAGATATTACCCGTATTATAAAAGAAGCATTCTACATTGCAAGGTCAGGAAGGCCAGGACCTGTACTCGTTGACATACCCAAGGATGTATCTGCAAGCTTATGGGAATTCAAATATCCAGACAAGATAGCAATAAGGAGCTATCAGCCTACATACATTGGACATCCCGGTCAGATAAAGAGAGCTATGAAACTCATCGCCTCTTCAAAAAAACCTGTCCTCTACACAGGAGGCGGCATTATCTCATCCGGGGCAGCTGCTGAACTTGCAAAATTTGCCGAGACACTCTCAATCCCTGTAACAAATACCCTTATGGGGCTTGGTGGTTTTCCTGGCAATCACCCACTGTTTCTCGGTATGCTGGGTATGCATGGAACCTATGCGGCGAATATGGCGATAACACACTCTGATGTTATCATTACCATTGGTGCACGGTTTGATGACAGGGCAACCGGCAAGGTTGATGAATTTGCACCTCATGCGAAGATAATCCATGTTGATATAGACCCAACATCCATCAGTAAGAACATAAAGGTTGATATACCTATCGTCGGGGATTCAAAGAACGTGCTTAAAAGGATGGTTGATATTATCGAGGAAGATAAAGAGGATTTTAAAGACTATCCAGCCGCCATCTCCGAGTGGATCCACCAGATAAAAAAATGGCAAAAGGAATACCCTCTTACCTATGTGAAGAATGATACGCTTAAACCACAGTATGTGGTTGAAAGGATATACGAGCTTACGAAAGGAAAAGCAATAATAGCTACTGAAGTTGGACAAAATCAGATGTGGACAGCCCAATTTTATAAATTTCTCAAGCCAAGGAGTATTTTAACATCCGGTGGCCTCGGTACAATGGGCTTTGGATTTCCTGCGGCAATTGGGGCTCAGGTTGCTTTTCCAAAGATGCTTGTGATTGATATAGCAGGGGATGGCAGTATTCAGATGAACATACAGGAACTTGCAACGGCAGTTCAGTTTAAGCTCCCTGTGAAGGTGGTCATACTGAATAATCGTTTCCTTGGCATGGTGAGGCAATGGCAGGAACTTTTCTATGAGAAGAGATATGCGTGGACACACATGGACCATGCCCCGGATTTTGTGAAACTTGCAGAAGCGTATGGTGCAGTTGGATACAGGATAGAAAGGGAAGCTGAGGTAGATAACATACTGAAGGAAGCATTTAATAACAACAGACCGACCATTGTTGATGCCCGTGTAAACCCTGAGGAAGGTGTATATCCAATGGTGCCGGCAGGGGCATCATTGAAAGAGATGCTTCTCGTTTAGTTTTTAGGAGGAAAGCGTTGAGACATACCATATCGGTGCTTGTGGAAAATGAATTTGGTGTTCTTTCAAGGATTGCAGGTCTGTTCAGTGGAAGGGGTTTTAATATAGAGAGCCTTTGTGTGGCAGAGAGCCTTGATCCTACCATTTCTACAATGACCATTGTAACGACCGGGAATGATGCGATCCTTGAACAGATTTTAAAACAGTTGAATAAACTGATCAATGTCATAAAGGTCGTGGATTTTAAAGACATAGATTATGTCTCTCGAGAGATGGTGCTCGTGAAGGTAAATGCTGATGAAAAGACAAGGGAAGAAATCCTGAGGATGGTTGAGATATTCAGGGGAAAGATCATTGATGTATCCCCCAAAGCCTATACCTTATTGATTACAGGGGATGAAGAGAAGCTTAAGGCTTTCTTGACCCTTATAAAACCCCTTGGTATTAAAGAACTTGTAAGAACAGGCCCTATTGCCATGGCAAGGGGGGATAGAGCGATAAAGATGAAAGAAAAACAATCGCAAGGAGGAGAAGAAAATGGCTAAAATGTATTACGACAAAGATGCAGACCTGAAGGTTTTAAAAGGTGTGAAGGTCGCTATTATAGGTTATGGAAGTCAGGGACATGCCCAGGCACAGAACTTAAGGGATAGCGGCATAGATGTAATAGTTGCTGAGCTCCAGGGAACACCAAACTTTAAACTGGCTTTAGAACATGGTTTCAAACCCCTGAGCGCTGCTGAGGCATCGAAAAAGGCTGATATTATCCAGATACTTGCACCGGATCAGGCGCAGGCCCAGCTATACAAAAACGAGATAAAAGATAATTTGAAGAAAGGCAAAACTCTTGTATTCTCTCACGGGTTCAATATACATTTTGGACAAATCGTTCCGCCTCCTGATATTGATGTGATTATGATAGCCCCAAAGGGTCCGGGACATCTTGTGAGAAGGGAATTTGAAAGAGGTGCCGGTGTACCTTCATTAATAGCCATTTATCAGGATTATACAAAGCAGGCGAAGAAGAAAGCCCTCGCCTATGCCAAAGGCATTGGTGCGACAAGGGCAGGTGTGATAGAAACCACTTTTAAAGAAGAGACTGAGACGGACCTCTTCGGCGAACAAGCTGTGTTGTGCGGTGGTGCAACAGAACTCGTGAGGGCAGGGTTCGATACACTGGTTGAGGCGGGTTACCAGCCGGAGATTGCGTATTTTGAGTGTCTTCAAGAACTCAAACTTATTGTGGATTTAATGTATGAAGGTGGAATCTCCTATATGCGTTATTCTATTAGCGATACAGCAGAATATGGAGACATGACGAGAGGCAGAAGGATTATTTCAGAAGAAACCAGGGAAGAGATGAG
>CAIJOT010000106.1 GCA_903822335.1 uncultured delta proteobacterium | reverse complement strand
GAACACACCAAACATTGCAGGCAGATGGTCAGTTCTGTGGAATTGGGGTGATGGAGAGTGGTATTTGAAACATAAAACGTTGGAAAGCCCAGTCATGCCATTACAGAAGATGAATAAAGGCAAAGCATACTGGATTAAGATAAAGCAGGGTCAGGCAACGGACTGGAATCAATAGACAATCTCTATCTGATTACCAAAGACCCTTATCTGTGTATTGATAGGGGTCTTGTTTTGGAACACTTTAAGTGGTAATTGTCACTTTTTGCGGCACGTAAATATGCAACGCTTTTAGGTGCTATACGTAACATATCATGCTTTCTCTCGTAATGTTAGTTACTTACACCTGTTTTCCTTTATCCATTTTTCATCCAATTCGAGCTCATCGTCTTCACGTGACGGGGTCCGTTGCAGAACGACCTCGCCAGCCTTAGAGAATAACCCGGAACCCTGCCTCCAAACCAAACACCACCCTCTGTTGTTATTTCCTCTGTTATGTTTTATATTTCATTATGTTGTAAGATTTGAAAGGGGGCAAACATGCCAGAGAAATTTGAACTTCCGATTATAGGAATGAGCTGTGCAGCCTGTGCTGCCCGTATCGAGAAAGAACTGAACAAGCTTGAAGATATCAGTGAGGCACGGGTAAATTTCCCTTTAAAAAAGGCAGTGATTGTTCCTAAAAAGGAATTAGAGCTTAAAGAAATTATCTCAATTATTCGAGATATCGGTTATGACGTGGACATTGAAGGGGATATTACAATACGGGCACAAAAGGAAGAGTCTGAATTAAAAAGGTCATTTATCTGGTCTGCATCCTTCAGTGCAGTGATTATGGTATTCTCCATGTGGATGGTATTCCCCCATCATGTAATCAATTATGTGCTTCTCGTTCTCACCCTGCCTATCCAATTTTATTTTGGCCTGAGATTCCATAAAGCAACAATCTTGAATCTCAAGCATTTTACTGCTGATATGAATACATTAATATCTGTTGGAACTTCCGCTGCCTTTTTCTATAGTGCCTTTGTGACATTTTTTCCCCATATCATCATTGCTGCCGGCATGAAGCCTGTTGCATACTTTGATTCAAGCGCTATGATCATAACCTTGATACTCCTTGGAAGATTTCTTGAGTCGAAAGCAAAGACAAGGACATATACCGCCATCAAGATGCTCTATGAATTATCCCCGAAGGAATGCGTGGTATTAAAGGATAAAGAAGAAGTAAGAATCTCTACCGATGCCCTCGAAGTTGGCGACCTTGTCCTTATCAGGCCAGGGGAAAAAGTTGCAGTGGATGGCGTAGTTACAGAAGGCAACACATATGTGGATGAATCCATGATAACAGGTGAGAGTATGCCTGCATATAAAGGATTAGGAGACGAGGTAATCGGCGGGACAATGAACGGGAAAGGTTCGATCACCATAAAGGCTACAAGGGTGGGAAAGGACACGGTTCTTTCCAAGGTCATCCGCCTTGTGGAGGAAGCACAGTTTACAAAGGCGCCTGTGCAGCGTTTAGCTGATAAAGTTGCAGGTGTATTTGTTCCTATTGTGATAGTAATAAGTATTTGTGCCCTTTTTGTATGGTACATCTTTGGACCTGAGCCAAAACTGACCAATGCCCTCTTATCCTTTGTGAGTGTACTTATCATCGCATGCCCCTGTGCACTTGGCCTTGCAACACCTACAGCAATCATGGTCTCATCAGGGGTGGGAGCAAGGAAAGGGATTCTGATAAAGAGCGCTGAAGCACTTGAACTTACCAATAAAGCGCAGTATGTTCTCTTTGATAAGACAGGGACCCTGACAGAGGGCTTGATTATCCTTGCAGAGGCTTTACCCTTTGGAAATTATTCAGAAATTGATATTTTGAACGTAGCATACAACCTGGAAAAACAATCGGAGCATCCTTTCTCTGAGGCATTGAGGAAAAAAGCAGAAGAATTAAAAATCTCCCCAGACAGGGTTGATGAATTTGAGGCAATTATAGGGAAAGGCATCAAAGGGAAAATAGATGGTAAAGAGTATTTTGTCGGGAATATAGCCTTATATGAAGATACAGGAAAGAAACTCGATAACTCGATAAATCAGTTATACCATGAGAAGGAACTATCAGGAACTTCACCTGTCCTTGTCTGGAGCAGCGAGAGTCTGATGGGGATTCTTACCTTTAGTGATAAAGTGAGAGAAGAATCGAGGGATGTGATAAAGGAGCTTAAGGCAAGGGGCATAGAGACGGTTATGATTACAGGTGATAGCAAGGAGGCAGCACAAACGATAAGCGAAAAAGTTGGCATAGAGCAGTATTATTACCGTGTGCTTCCAGACAAAAAGGCACAGATAGTGGAAGATTTTAAGAAAAAAGGTATAACTATCATGGTTGGTGATGGTATTAATGATGCCCCCTCCCTCGCAGCGGCTGACGTTGGTGTGGCCATGGGGAAAGGGACAGATATTGCGATAGAATCAGCCGATGTGGTGCTGATGAAAGGGCAGCTATCCAAACTTGTGAGCCTTATCAGGCTTTCCAAAAAGACCCTCTGGATCATCAAGGAAAACCTTTTCTGGGCCTTTATTTATAATATTCTCGGCATACCCATAGCCTTCGGAGTATTGTATCCCTTTTTCGGAATAAGACTCGAACCCATGTTTGGCGCAATGGCAATGGTAGTGAGTTCTGTATCTGTGGTGAGCAATTCTTTGAGATTAAGGATGTTCAAGGAGTGATGGCTGTAAGAGAGGCCAAGGATATTGACAAAGATCAATAAAAGGCATATTAAATTATTCATTATTGAATTGAAGGAGGGATAGTATGCCGACATATGCATATACATGCAAGAAATGCGGCCATGCCTTTGAGACAATTCAAGGGATAGACGACAAGACTCCCTGGTGCCCTGAATGTGAAAGCAAAGAGGTGGAGAGAAATGTAGCCACATCTTTCTAAAGGTTTAAAAAAACAAGGAGGTAGTTATGAGCAATGCCGTAGCAGTAAATGACATTGAATTTGCAAAGGAAGTGATAGAATCAACGATACCGGTTCTCGTAGATTTCTGGGCTACATGGTGTGGACCCTGCCAGGCAATGGGACCTGTCATAGACACCATTGCAGGTGAATATACGGGGAAGGTGAAGGTGCTGAAAATCAATGTGGATGAAAATTCCGTTACACCATCAAAATATAGTGTCAGGGCGATACCGACGCTCATTCTGTTTAATAAGGGTGAAGTTGTGGAGAGGATTGTTGGCGCCCAGCCTAAAGGTAATATAGACAATGTGTTAAAGAAAGTTCTGGTTTGACATGGAAGACAAGAAAAAGCAAGCATATTTTAAGAAGGTCGAGGGAGAACCCCTTGCGCAACTCCTCGGTATTAAACTGAAAGATGTGGGAGAGGGTTATGCCCTGTGCGAGATGGAATATACAGAGAAAATGGACAATATTTATGGGAATGCCCACGGAGGTGCTCTATTTTCATTGATTGATGAGGCGTTTGAGATATCGTCCAACAGCCATGAGAATATTGCCGTTGCATTGAATATGAATGTCACATACATGAAGCCGCCCAGGAAGAACACCATACTGACAGCGGAATCTAAGGAAATAAACAGGACACGAAGGACAGCCTCATACTACATTACTGTGAAGGATAAGGATAATCTCATTGCCGTATGCCAGGCTCTTGTGTATGTAAAGGATGAGCCAATACCATTCATTGAAACCGGTAAGAAGTAGGCGGTAAGAAGTAGGCAGTAAGAAGCAAGAGCAGCAGGCAATAGGCAGTTACTGCTTGCTTTATGATGTTTACTTTGGGTTGACGGTAATCCGTGCCTTCTTTTCCTTTTCTCCTTCAACAACAACCTTATCTTCGTGAACATAGTAGGTAACGACATCCCCTGTGAGTTTATCAGCACCCTGAAATATCACCACGTTGCCCTTTAATACAATTTCTCCCTTTGCATTATCGAAAATAGCTTCGTTACATGTTGCAATGCGTTCTTTCTTTACGATTTTCACATTGCCTTTTGCGTGAGCCTTTCCTATCTGTTTTGTTTCTTCATCCATATAAGCTTCAATGACATCTGAATATATGAACAAATCCTCCTGCTTTGCAATCACACTTCCTTTGAAGATCACGTATTTTTCCTTGTCGAACCCTTCCAAAGTATCTGAAACGATATCGATAGGCTTACTTTCATCGAAAAAAGAGAATTCATCTTCTCCTTTCTCTGCCTGGACTGCTTTTGTTATCTGAGGCCTTAAATCGATTTCTCTTCGTTTCTTCTCTTCTAACGGGAACAATGGTGTGCTTGCTTTTGCCAGTTGAAGGGTTTTTCTCTCTCTTATTGCAGACCTTCCGAACGTGCTTTTAGGAAACTCTTTCTTTAATAAATTCAGATAGTAATCACTTTTATCAACATTGCCGAGCTCTTTGTATGACATGCCCAGATAGTAAAGGGCTTTATCAATGCCCTGTGCCCCGGGGTATTTCTTTAAAACATACTCAAGCCGCACGATAGAGGCGTTGTACTGGTATGACTTGTAATAGAATTCGCCAACATATAATTCTCTGTCTGCAAGTTTCTGAACCAGTTTTTTTAATCTCACCTCCATGTCCTTTACATAACTGCTTGTAGGGTAGCGGTTTTTCAGGAAGGTAAGCCTGTCGATTGCCTTGAATGTATACGCCTGGTCTCTATCCATCGTGAGGGACAGTTTTTCATAACAATCCCCCAACCTTAAGAGCACGTATGGGCTATTCTCATCTTCAGGGTGGTCATTGAAGAAATCCTCATACACACCGGCGGCGAGAATATATTCTTTCTTTTCATAGTATATGTCTCCAAGCTTGACTGTAGCGATAAAAGACATCGGGTCAAAGGGAAAGTTCTCTCTTATCTCAGAGAATTTCTCTATGGCCTTGTCGTACTTTTTCTGTTTCATGAGGTTAACCCCTTCAACATAGAGGTCTCCAGGGTTCTCTGTCTTTTTAGTGGCTTTTGAGCAGGAAAAAAGCAACAGACACGATATGAAGATAATGATAAATCTTTTCATCCCGCAATTATAACAGAAGGAAAAAATTTATGCTATCCTTTATGCTATGGATTTGGAAAAAGCGATAGAGGAAGGTTTAACGTCTTTTCACATTGCCCACAATGAGGAAATGCTCAATGGTCTCTGTTTTTATATACGTGAGCTTAAAAAATGGAATGACCGTATGAATCTGGTAGGGTTGAAAGAGATGGAGTCTGTTGTGAGGGAGCTTTTATACGATGCCTTTTTTATCTATGGATACGTGGGGGAAAGTAAAACCGTTCTCGATATGGGTTCAGGGGCCGGAATCATCGCCATTCCTCTCAAGATATTGAGAAGAGAGATGGACGTGTTTTCTGTAGATAGAGGTTTAAAAAAGATTCAGTTTCAGAGGCATATCAAAAGGGTTATGCATTTGAAAGGGTTTATGCTCATTCACAGCAGAATAGAAATACTGGAGGGAATGGGCATTGATAGTCTTGTAGTAAAAGGGTTTGGAGGCATCCAGGAGATACTGGAAAAAGGCGGGAAGCACGTAAAGAAAGGTGGCCATGCCTTCATTGTGAAGGGAAAACGTGAAAAACCCGTTGATTGTGAAGGGTTTGTGCTGCAGGATGAAGTACCATATGCGTTACCCTTGAGTGAGAAGGGATACAGGCTTTTTATTTATATGAAGACATGACCGCCTGATCAGGACAACCGTGGGCGATACGCAAGGAGGCAAAACAAACAAGGTCTTTGTAATCAAGGTGCAGCAATCAGGTCATCGGGATATTGTTTTCAATAAAATAGTTTTTTATCAAATGTTTGTGATATTATTATGATATATCTGTTGAGGAGGGGGTTATGAGAAGGAAAATCTTTTTCGGGTTTCTGAGTATTATTTTCATTGCAGCCCTTGCCTTTGCCGAAAAGGGCTCGATCAGAGTAGGCGTATTTCCTGCGCCGCCGCAACTCTCTGCCTCGGTTAAATTCACCGAACCCTCAGGCAACAATATCCTCGATGCAGGGGAGACAGGAAAGCTCATTGTCACCGTGCAGAATGCAGGGAATGGGGATGCCTTTGACGTAAAGGCAGAACTGAAACCGAACAAACGGATAGCAGGCCTTTCTTTTCACCGGGAGGTCTCCATCGGAACGATACCAAGCGGCAAAGCTGTCTCGATAGAAATTCAGCTGCAGACAGATGAGGATATTCCCACGGATACGCTCAGTTTTGACATTGAAGTCAAAGAGGCAAACGGTTTTGATGCAGCCCCCATGAAGCTCACCTTCAAGACCAAAGCCTTTGAACCCCCCAAACTCGTTGTCGCTGATATCGGCATCAATGACCAGAACAAGAACGCCCGGATTGAGCCTATGGAGATTGTAGAACTTACCGCCTGCATACAGAATATGGGTTACGGTGATGCAAGAAGCGTGTCTGTTGACGTCCAGCCTGGTCAGAACGTTTTCATCGCCGGCGATGGCAAATCCCATTTTGAACTGGGTGGCATTCAGGCAGGTAAATTTAAAGATGTCACGTTCATATTCTATACCAACAACCGTATAAAAGATGGCGAGAAAATTCCCCTTGCCATCCAGATCAATGAGGCAAGAGCAAAATTCAATGCAAACAGACCGCTCACCCTCGTGATGAATGCCCCCCAGAAGAAGGTCGAGGAAATAGTCGTAAAAGGAGAAGATATTGACAGAAGGGCTGAGATTGCCCTTGCAGGAGGCTTGAGTGTTGATGTGGACATGCGTATTCCTGAAGGAGAAAAAGCAGGGAAGTATGACATTGCAGTCATCATCGGGAACAAGAACTACAGGGTCTCCGGTGCTCCTGATGTGGAGTTTGCCGACAGGGATGCCGTCATTATGAAAGAATACCTCATGAGAGCCTTCGGGTATGACCCGCAAAATATCATCTACGAGGAGAATGCAACCTTTGCCAAGTTCAATGAAATCTTCGGATCTGAGAAGGACTACAAAGGTAAACTTTATAAATTTGTAAGAAATGGTGTTTCCAGGGTATTCATCTACTATGTGGGACATGGTGCCCCTGATATCGAATCACAGGATGCGTATTTCGTTCCTGTAGATGCGAATCCCGATTATATCAGGACAAACGGCTACAGGCTTCAGACCTTCTACGATAACCTTTCTAAAATCCCTGCGAAAAAGATGACCGTTGTCCTCGATGCCTGCTTCTCGGGAAGCTCTGAGGGAGGTATGCTCTTTAAACAGGTAAGCCCTGCCATGGTGAGGGTGAAAAAGGAATATAGAGGCCCGACAAATGCCATCCTTATCACCAGTGCTGCAACGGATCAGGTATCCACCTGGTATCCTGAAATGAAGCACTCCCTGTTCACCTACTATTTTTTGAAGGGCATTCAGGGGGAAGCGGATGTGAATAACGACAGGAAGATTACCGTGGGTGAGATGAAGGCATACCTCAACGAACATGTCCCCTATATGGCGGGCCGGCTCAAAGGCAGAGCACAGCAGCCTGTGGTGATGGGGAATGATAGCGATGTGATGGTGGTATTGAAAAAATAGATGATGATGCACGATGCTGGATAAACAACAAACACATAACGCGTTCCATCAATTGCAAATATACCTTGTAAATTTGCAATTGAAATGATAGCAAGCTTCAGGATATTATGATGAAAATACCATTTGCCTCAACACGCACGTTATATCTTTTAATGTTATATGCACTTATCTTTATTACCTCCACCTGCTTTGCTGCTGAGGTGAAGAACACCGTTTCCCGGCAGGAAGGTAACAGGGTGGTTTTCACCTTCGATGTGGAGCCAGGAGGGGGGCAAGGGGGGATTCAGGAAGAAGCAGACTTGACACTCACCATCACCATTGACGGCAAAACATATGATGCAAAGACCTCCACCTTGAAGGGGATTTTGGCAAGGTCAAACCAGGCAAGGGCAAGAAGATATACTGGAATGTTTTGCAGGACTTTCCGAGAGGCATACGGGGCAATTTAGACTGGGAGCTTGTGGCCGGGTAGTATGGACATGGGATTAGTCTTCGTGAAAGGCGGCTGCTTCGATATGGGCGATATCTTCGGTAATGGACCTTACGATGCAAAACCTGCACACAACGTCTGCATCTCTGATTTCTATATGGGGAAGCATGAAGTCACCCAGGGACAGTGGAAGGCCATCACGGGAAATAATCCATCATACTTTAAAAACTGTGGCGATACCTGCCCTGTAGAAAGTGTCTCCTGGAATGACATTCAGGTATTCCTTCAAAAACTCAACAGCAGGACCGGTAAATCCTACCGCCTTCCCACTGAAGCAGAATGGGAATATGCAGCCCGCAGTGGCGGTAAGAAAGAGAAATATGCAGGTACAAGTTCCGATTCAGACCTTGGAAGCTATGCCTGGTATGCCTCAAACTCAGGCGGTAAAACCCATCCTGTAGGCCAGAAAAAGCCCAATTCCCTCGGTCTCTATGACATGTCAGGGAATGTCTGGGAATGGGTATCAGACTTGTACGACTTCCACTATTACAAGAACAGTCCTCGCAATAACCCCCAGGGACCAACTTCAGGCAAGGGACCGCTTGAGCACCAAGAACGTGTGGTGCGTGGCGATGACTGGGGTGAAGAACCACCACGTGGTGGTCATGGCTTACCGGAGAGCTTGAGATGTGCAATACGGGGTAATGGTCCAGCGTCGGGCCACGGTCACTTCGGCGGGTTTCGGGTTGCCGTTTCCGGTCGGTGATTGCCCCGCGAGTCAATACCTCGAAGCTTGCTTCGAGATGGTTGCCCCGCAACTTACTGCGGGGTGATTCATTTCATGTTGTTGTCTCGCCTTTGATACTCCGTGGCTTGCCGTGGGGTAGTTCATTTTCTGAGTTCTGGATTGTAATATTACCCCCTTTAAGCCTTTTTCAAGGTATTCATAATTTCGAAGGGATAAGTGAAGCTAATTACTGTGCTGTGTAAACCTCTTGTGCTATTGCCAATGGAAAGGTTTACCACAAAAGCCCTATGGGGCTTGAATTTTTCAATAAAGCTTCTTAAGCCCGTTGGAATGGTCTCCTGTTTTATTGTTGCTTTCGCTTCTATGGGTATAAGATTCAACCCTTCCTCAATGACAAAGTCTACTTCAGTCCCCTGTTTTGTTCTCCAGAAGTGTAACCCCGCCAGCGTATTTCTCAGTCTAAAATGCAGTTCTATAAATACCCCGTTTTCATGAACGAGGCCCTTATCAGTCTTTTCATCAAAGGGCATGAAATTTTCAAGAACGAGATGCCTTATCCCTGAATCCAAAAAATATATCTTGCCTGCCTTGACAATCTCCTGCCTTGGATTCCTGAAATACGGAGCAATTCGTTTGATAATAAAAGTTTCTTCCAATGCCTGCAGATACCTCTCCACAGTGCTTCTATCAATGCCAAGATGAACTGAGAGTTCCCCTATGTTTACCAACTGCCCGACCTGTGCAGAGAGAAGCCTGACAAGACGGTTAAATGCGGTCTTGTTTTTTATTTCTAAAAAGCCAAGGGCATCCTTCTCGACGTAGCTGCTATATATTTCATGGAGGATAGCCTTCTTTTCCTCGCTGCTTTCAGAAAGAACTACCCTCGGATACCCGCCGAAAGTGAGATATTCCTTATAAAGACGGATAGCAGTTTGTAAGTCAATACTACCCAGTTCCTTTCCTTCTTTTATATATTCATGAAGGGTTTTGTCTTTTGCAGACAAAAATTCAATGAAAGTAAATGGCGGCAAATGAAATATCCTTTTCCTCCCGGCCAGTGTTTCTTTGAATTTCGCCTTTATTTCAAGAGAGGAAGACCCTGTCAGAAATAGTTTCGCATTCATCTTTGAATCAAAGACCCCTTTAAAGAAACGGGCAGCTTCCGGAACCTTCTGGGCTTCATCCACAAACACGTAAATCTTGCCCTTGCGTGTTCGTTCCGCGAGAAACTCGATAAATCTCGATTGGTCCTGAAACATCTCCCAATCACGGATGAGGTCCATATTGTATGAGTATATCGCATGAGAGGGGAGACTTCTTTTATTAATCAGATGCGCTATTGTTTGCTCCATTAAAACCGTTTTCCCGACCTGTCGGGAACCGGTAATTAATGTTATTTCCGGCTTATCAATGTGGTCAACAATCTCTGAGAAAATCTCACGTTCTATATAGTTTTCCAATGCCATCTGCCTTATATAACCATATTTTAGCACTACTAAATTAAATGTCAATACATATTTTAGTAGTATTACTTTACCTTCAGCATGCCCTTATGGTGAATGAATGCCCCCATATTTGTCCAACGTGCATGGACGACAATATTGGTTTTGCGCCTTCTGAGTACAGGACGGATACGACAGAATACCCGGTGTCTACGGGTACCGGGGCAGTCCATGTTCCTGTCCATCTGCCTGTTCCTGCACGTCCTGGTGTTTCACGAATAATATCTGTCATGTAGCCTGCACCGAAGGTATGCCATCCATAGATGTGAATGGGTAAAAGTTACAAATATGTGGAATTATATTCCATAAATATTGACAAATATATGGAATATTGATATTATTTTTCTTACATTATGATCAACCGTGCATACAATTTGAACGACTATATCAAGCCCAACAAGGTGATTGTGATATATGGCCCCCGTCGTGTTGGAAAGACTACCCTTCTCAACGAATTCCTGTTACAGACACAAACGAAATACAAACTCGACTCAGGGGACAACATACGAATCCAGGAGATTATCAGCTCCCAGGATTTCAGGAAGATACTGGAGTATGCGTCGGGATATGATCTGATCGCTCTCGACGAGGCCCAGAATATTCCCAATGTCGGAATGGGGTTGAAGATCATCGTTGACCAGATCCCTGGTATCATGTTGATTGCCACGGGTTCTTCGTCCTTTGATCTCGCAGGGGCCGTTGGTGAACCGCTCACAGGAAGAAAGGCAACACTCACCCTCTACCCTTTTTCTCAACAAGAACTGCTCTCCCTGTACAACCGGTATGAACTGAGGGAGAAATTAGAGGAGTTCATCATTTTCGGCTCTTATCCAGAGGTGGTAACGGCTGCCACCCGAAAGGAAAAGATTGCCATCCTTGAAGAAATTGTCAACTCTTACCTTCTGAAGGATATCCTTACCCTTGAGAGGATAAAGGGTGCGAAGGCAGCCCTCGATTTATTAAAACTCGTTGCTTTCCAGACAGGAAGCCAGGTATCCCTGAACGAGCTTGCAGGCCAGGTAAAACTTGATGTAAAGACTGTGGACAGATACCTCGATCTTTTCGAAAAATCTTTCATTATAAAAAGACTGGGAGGATTCAGCAGAAACCTGCGAAAAGAGATAACGAGCAAAGCAAAGTACTATTTTCTCGATAACGGCATCAGAAATGCGGTGGTCTCGCAGTTTAATCCCCTAAACAGCAGAAATGATGCAGGTATCCTGTGGGAGAACTTCATCGTAATGGAACGCATGAAGAAGTACGCCTATGAGGGTTTGTACGGTTCATTCTATTTCTGGCGCACCTATGATGGCCAGGAAGTAGACCTTGTGGAGGAGCGGGAAGGCAGGCTCTCAGGCATCGAGTTCAGTTGGTCAGGAAAAAGACGGAAGAAGGCGCCGAAGGACTGGCTCAAAACATATACAAATGCAGATTATACCGTCATTAACAGAGATAATTACCTGGATTTTATCCTGTGAACGCGTTGCTGCGTGATAAATACCGTTCAGCGTTCAGCGCAAAAGAGTCATGATGCTGGATAAACAACAACAGGAGATAGGTTGGGGTCGGACAAACCCTTTATAAGCAGTTTTGAGTTTTGAGTGCCTGCCCTGTTGAATGCACTTCGTTTAATATTCCACAGGGTAAAAGTTTTGAGTTGAAAAAACCCAATAAAATTGGCTTAAAGTGCTGTTTTTGGGGGCAATTTGTAATAAAGGTCTGTGCCCTGGGCGTCTTAAAGGCCGTGATTCGTGCCCAGTTTCCACCTTCAGCCCTCAGCCTTCAGCCCGCCTCTTTTCCTTTCCCCCTTTCACCTTTCTCCCCAGGCACAAGCAGGTAAGACGATGGGATATAATCCAGCAGGCGACAAAATATCCTATAATCCCGATGGATATGTTGGCTATAACGAAGTAGCAGGTGTTAATATCGCTTACAGCTTTTGATACCGGAGTAATTTATATAGTTCGATTGACATTGCAGATTCATGTGGCTATAATAGCTACATCGGAGGTGAAATATGCAGACAGTTGGGATAAAAGAATTAAAAGACAGGCTTACCTATTATCTTAAATTAACCAAAGAAGGGGATAATATTATCGTAACCGACAGGGGAAAACCCGTGGCAATCCTGCACAACCTCGACTTCGTTGAAGAACATGCAAACGTGGAAGAACGTCTTGCATCATTAGGAAAGAGAGGAATGGTAAGGCTTCCCTCAAAAAAAGGTGTTATGTTGCCTTTTAATGCAGTACAGGCAGGTGGCAAGCCGGCATCGGAAATCATTCTTGAGGAACGGAGATGATCTACTACTTAGACAGTAGCGCCCTGGTAAAAAGATATATCAGGGAAGACGGGACAGATAAAATGAATTCTGTAATTGCCGGTGCGCAAATACTTGTCACATCAAAATTGACATATGCAGAAATTCTCTCTGCATTTTTTAAAAAGTACAGGGCAAAAGAGTTATCAGAAAAAATCCTTCTCAATGTTCTGGAAAAATTTGAAACCGATTGGGCATATTTTCTCGTCATAGAATTTGGAGATGAATTGCTACCGCTCATAAAGAAATTGATACAAAAACACTATCTCAGAGGCGCTGATAGTGTCCATCTCTCATCAGCATTATGGCTTAAGGATACCGTTAAAACGGATATTACATTTGTTGCTTCTGATTTGAATCTGCTCGAGGCTGCAAACTCGGAAACACTGCAAATATTGAACCCTGCCGAAAAGTAGCATAGCAGCGCCTATCGGTTCCTCTTTTCGGGCGTTGTGTATTGGTGCTGCCAATCCTATACTTTTTTTCAAAGAAGTAATTGGGGTTATAACCGAACGGCCTGTTGCCCAAACAACCATTAGGTGTTTTTCAGGCAAAAGGCCGGAAGATTTTTTACGAGTCGCGACTTCGAGCATTTCTTGGGGCCACCCATCTCAGTATTTCGATGGGTACCCGGCTGAAGGTTGTGTGCCCGCGGCCAGTGCCGCGTCTGGGACGGCCTGAGCTGTTTGAAGCCCAGTGGCAAGTTCGAAAATTGAATGGAAGCGAATAGATGCATGGGTAAGAAAGCGCAGTGGAGCAGGGAGCAAAAGAGGGAGCAGGGAGCAAAAGAGGGAGCAGGGAGCAAAAGAGGGAGCAGGGAGCAAAAGAGTGTTCCGGCGTATAATCGGTTTGGGCAACAGCCCGCGAAAATCAGACACCCTCCAGGAGGAAATGACGGAAACAGTTTCCGTCATTGCTGAAATCTCTGGAAAGTCAATACAGTCCTTGCATTGTGGGTTTTTGTTCCCTTTGCTATTTGGTTCTGATTAAGATTTTGTATGTTTCGCCGTATATCTGTCTTCGTGGACCAATGGCAATAAGCTCGATAATGTTCCCGGAGAGTCTGTATATGATTCTGAATGAACCGACACGATAGCTTTGGAGTCCGGTAAGTTCATCTTTGAGGACTTTACCTGAGGATGGATCTGACAATATTATCTTAAGGGAAGCCTTTATTCTTTTCTTGAGATGAGGGTGCATTTTCCGGATAAGCTCCGATACATCATCAGGGATCATGAATGTATGCATGGACTGCTTATTCAAAGAGCTCCTCAAG
>CAIJOT010000105.1 GCA_903822335.1 uncultured delta proteobacterium | reverse complement strand
CTTCCGGAAGATGTGGTCTTTATTCCACCAGTTGGTGTGCTCGTTGCCATAACAGGAAGCGTAAATAATCCTGCCATATATGAGCTCAAAGATGATACCACCATACCTCAGCTTATCGAGATGGCCGGCGGGTTGGATACTGTTGCCTATACAGGCAGAGTACAGATAGAGAGGATTGTTGACAACAACAGACAGGTTGTCTATGAATCTGATCTGACAAGCCTCAAGGAAAAAAGCGTGAAGCTGCAGCCCGGGGATGTGGTTAAAATCTTCCAGGTTGTGCAGGAAAAACGGGTTGTCAAACTCTCCGGTGCTGTTCAAAGAGAAGGAAACTATGGTTTGAAACCCGGGATTACCGTGAAGGACCTCATTTTCTTAGCAGGAGGGCTTAAATACTTTGTCTATACAAAAGAAGCGGAGTTGACGAGGTATTCTGTAACAGACGAAGGTCCGAAGACGGAAAAGATACTTTTCAACCTTGAGAAGGCCATGGCAGGCGATCCGGAGAGTAACCTTGCATTGAAAGAGGACGACTATCTCTTCATCAGGAGTATCCCGAACTGGCAGCCGCAGCAGGTAGCTACCATTCAGGGTGAAGCGCGTTTCCCCGGTGTATACCCGATCAAGAGGGGTGAGCGGCTTTCTTCAATAATCGAAAGGGCAGGGGGCTACAGCGAGTATGCATACTTGAGAGGGGCGGTTTTTACAAGAGAGGGACTGCGGGAGATCCAGCAGAAGAATATGGAGGAAATTATTACGAGACTGGAAAGAGAGTTGCTGTCTGCAAGTTCTGCTCAGGCTGCTACTGCAACGTCGCCTGAGGCAATAGCGGCGAGCAAGGCTGATGCCGAGCAAAAGCAGAAATTTCTTGAATCGTTGAAAAAACTTAAGGCAACCGGAAGATTGACGATACATCTGGGACATTTAAGGCTATTGAAAGGGAGTGAATTTGACATTGAACTTGAGGGCGGAGACAGCCTCTATATACCCGTATCGAACAACTTTGTGAGTGTAGCCGGATCAGTGATGACCCAGGGAAGCTTCATATATTCCAGTACATTAAGCAGCAAAGATTATATTGAGCTTGCCGGCGGGGCTTCGAGATGGGCGGACACCAGTAATATGTATATCATGAAGGCGGACGGCAGTGCTATGCGGGTAGCAACCGGATTATTCAGCTGGAATTCGGCGCGGTCGAGATGGGAAACGGCTTCATTTGGAGAGCCGATAAAAGAAGTGGAACCGGGAGATACCATAGTTGTACCGGAAAAGGTAGAACGGATTGCCTGGCTGAGGGAGATCAAAGATATTGCCCAGATCATTGCTAATCTGGCTATCAGTGCAGGCGTGGTAAAGGCCCTGTATCCGTAACAGTTGAGTGAGTGAGGCAGTAGAGTGAGTAAAGTAAGTAGAGTAAGTGAGTTGAGTGGATGAAACAGTTTGTAGGGTCATCAATATCTGTTACGGCAAATATTGCGGAAGGGTACGGCAGGTATCATTACCAGGAGAATATCCAATATTGCCGTCAAGCACGAGGCTCACTTTTTAAATTGTTGGATCATTTGTATGTGGCTTTGGACGAACAATATATACCTTCGAATTTATTTAATGATTTGAAGGCTGAAACCTTCCGGGTCATCAAAATATTGAATGGTTACATAAGCCATTTAAAAAAACAAAAAACAATCTGTTGATCATCCCAAGGACACATAACTATCTTGTCTTTACTTTTTTTCTTTTATCATTTCTTCTCTTATTTCAATTAAATCCATTATCGTGTATCTATCCGTTCAACCTACTTAACCACTCAACCACTCAACCACTCAACCACCTCACTCAACCACTTACCCACTCAACTTACTCAACCGTTGTTTACGCTTCTGATGAACCCTTTACCGGGCCGGCAAACTGGGGTGGTACCGGGCTTATGGAAATACCAACTGCTCGTGTGATGAAGGAAAATAGATACAGAGTTGGTTTTGCTCAAGTACACCCATACAGGTATTATTACCTCGCATTAAGCCCAATCAAAGGACTTGAGATTGATGGAAGGATCACTGAAATAAGGGGTGTACCGGCTCTGACTGCTGCTTACGGTAACTACAAAGATAAAGCCCTTGATGTGAAATATCAATTCATTGAGGAGGGTAAGTATAGTCCTGCCATTACGTTGGGAATTATGGACCCTCAAGGAACAAGGCTCTATCCTTCACAATTCATTGTGGCAAGCAAGCAGATATACCCCTTTGATTTTACATTGGGTTTTGGAAATGGCAGGTTTGGCAAAAGATCTTTACCATCTTCTGACGAAACATTCAAAGCAGAGATGTTCAGTAGTACAAAAAGCTGGCTAAAAGATTCTCAATTCTTTTGGGGTTTGCAATTTGCCCCTTCAGACAAATATGCCTTAATGGTTGAATACAGCCCGATCAGGTATCACAAGCAAACAAGTGACCCTGCACAGGCAAAGTATTTTCAGCAACCGGTGCCTTCAAAATTTAATTATGGTCTCAGATGGAAACCATTACAATGGACTGAGATTGACATGAGCTATCAGAGAGGCAATCAGGTTGGTTTTAGTGTCGCAGTAGCGTTTGATATCGGACAACCACTTGTTCCAATTTATGATCATCCCTATAAAGAAAAGAAAGGGGATAGTACAAGTCCATTGGCCAGAAGATTGGTAAAGGCATTATATGAATCAGGTTTCAGTAACATTGCTGTTACAATGGAAGAGAAAGATTTATGGGTAGAAGCGCAAAATGATAAATATTATTACAGCACAAAGGCAATTGGCGTAATTCTCACGATAATTAACGACATTACACCCCGTAATATTGAGAAGATTCATATTGTATTGAGCGAAAACAAAATACCGATAATCGAATTTACAACTGCAAGAGAAGATATAACAGAATTCTATGCAGAAAAACTAACACTGAATGAGTTCTTTTACCTATCGAAGGTCAACACAGACATACATGAGACCCCCGATACTAAGGTAGAGCACAAGAGCTTATTTAAATATGGAATAAAACCATCTTTTCAGACATTTCTTAACGACCCGTCAGGTTTTTTTAAATACAGACTTGGTATAGCCGGATGGGTGAGTTATCATCCCTGGACAGGCGCATCCTTTGTTGTAGGACCGGAGGGTTATCCTCTCAACAATATTTCTACCTCTAATGTACCTTCAGCAGATCCAATTAGAACCGATGTAGTGCTTTACAAGAAAAAGGATGTTGTGTTGGGAAGATTAATGTATGACCAGATATATAAAATGAAGCACGAGTTGTATGGAAGGGTAGCTGCAGGTCTCTTAGAAGTGGAGTATGCAGGGCTTGATGGTGAGGTAGCAATGCCAGTTCTTAATGGCAGGCTCATGGTTGGGCTGAGTGGAAGTTTAGTGAGAAAAAGGGATCCAGATAAGGTTTTTCAGCTGAAAGAGGATATTAAAAAATTTTATAAAACCGCTTTTTTTAATACAAGGTTGAATATACCGGAATATGAGATTTCAATTGATGTTAAAACGGGTAGATTTCTGGGTGGCGATAAGGGCTCCAAAGTAACTGTATCAAAGTTCATTCATGGTGTTATCCTTTCAGCATGGTATAGTTTTACTGATACATCAGTATTTAAGGATACATTCAACAGGGGTTACCATGATAAAGGTGTTGCACTGGTAATCCCCTTAAGATTATTTAAAGGCGCTGATACAAAGACTTCATATAATTATGCATTATCACCATGGACGAGAGATGTTGCACAGGATATAGACCACTACAATACGCTTTTTGAATTTTTCAATAGAAATACTGAAATATTCCTTGACAAGGATAAAACCATGATATATAAATAACATAACTATTGACTTGGCAATACTAAATTAATGGAGGTAAATCATGAAAAAAGGTGGAAGTGTTTTTGGAATTTTTGTAATTATATTGTTTATATTTAGCGTTATTATACCTTCTACGGTTTTTGCTCAAGCAGCAGCAGGCGCTGGTGCAGGGGCAGCTACAACAGGGGCAGCAGCCGGTACGGCTACAGCAGCTGGTGTTGGCGTAGGAACTATTGCAGCTGGTGTTGTTGGAGCAGCAGCAATAGCAGCAGGTGTAGCAGCCGCAAGCGGCGGTGGTGGCGGAACGACAGCAACAGAACACCACTAAGAAGTCAATCCATGACAAGGCTGGGAAGATATTCCCAGCCTTATTGTTTCAAATGAAAAAAATTCAATGTATTTATTGTTCTATAATGATATTATTGTTGCTTTGCGCCTCAGTTTATGCAGGCAAAATAGATAGTCATTACGATAGTATTCTCTCTTCTGCAGAATCCTTATTTACAAAAATGAAAGACAAAGATTATCCTAAAATATGGATGCTCCTTACCCAAAAGTCAAAAAATACTATCATAGATGATGTATATAAAGCTGAAGCAAAAGCGGGTATACAGCATTCAAAAGAGCAAATAAATAGTGACTTCAGCACGGGTGGTTTCCTATCCAGTCAATACTGGAATAGTTATATTGATAATTTTAATCCTGAAATAGTGTTAGAACAGAGTAAATGGGAAATGGGTAAAATCGATAGGGGGAAAGCAGAGATAATAATCAGGCATAAGAAGTCTGAAAGACCTGCAGAAATAAAGATGTTTAAAGAAGATGGTGTATGGAAAGTAGGTCTTGTTGAGACGTTCTGGACATCAAAAAGGTAAAGTCATTCGTATTTTTCACACCAAATAAGAGAAAAAAAGAGATGATATGAGTAGTTATGATGATGAAAGACCAGACTGGCGAGAGATAGACAGAAGGAAAGATAGAAGCAGACATATGGGGAGGAGCGAACAAGGGCAGAAAAAAGAAGGACCTAAGAACAGGTGGCAGGCAGGCAGGGTCAAAGAAGCGTTGGGCAGGCTCTTTATGGGGGAGAAAGGGACCGTTGAGCATGATAAACAATACAGAAGAGTCCATAGTTCTTATGGGTCAGAGAGATTTTTAACTGAGGTAAAAAAATATATCGAGAAATACGGCCTGCCGGATGATGTATCAACCCTCATCCTCATACTAGATACAAGGGGACAGGATATAATTTTTCAATCGCTTGAAAAAATCAAAGCGATCTATGATGTGTTATCCACCAGACAGAAAGAAGATGTGAAACGAAAACTTTCCATTATGTCCCTTACTGATAAATCAAGAGAAATACGATTAAAGGCTGAAGAAGTGATGAGAGGATTAGGGTAGACAGCAGGGCAGGTACATCCACAATCTATCCTCTGACTTCTGATTTCTGTCTTCTAAGTTCATTTGTTATCCATTATAAACCGTCTGTACGAACGGTCGTAAGATCGTTCAGCTTCCTTTGAAAAGAAGCATCCCGGCAATTCCCTCATTTTTCTATGATATGACACGCATTCACAGCATCTCCCTTTTTTATCGCAATACTCATAAGTGCATGGGCATGATGCTTTATTTCTTTCGACTGTACATTCCATGTGTAATCCCTTTCCTCTGATTTTTTTTGTTGTTTTCTTGTTCTTCCCCTCTGTGATCTGACTCTCGTGTTCTGTTTCTTCAGCACATCAAGGTATTTGATCCATCAGGTATTACATAGCATTGTTGTTCTCTGCCATTATCAGTTGAATCTATTGCTTCCTCAATGGTTTTTTTGGGGATGAGCCCCATCTTTTTAACCACTTCATCTTCAAGATCTGAAACAAGGATAATATTGCAACGGTTTGCTTTGATTCTTGTGGAGTAAGCTGTCTGTGCATACACTTTATCGCTTTTCCTCACATGGTATTCCATTTCTTCGATGGTCTGATATTCAAACCACCTTAAAAAATCGGCATTTCCAAGACCATCTCCACATCTTCCCGTAACAATCAGTGTTCCATTATCTTTTACTGCACCCATTGCATGTTCAATTGCCTTGTGTGCCTGAATAAAATTTATATCTTTTGGGAAACCCCCTGCGCTTACTATTACTACATCTCCTTTTTCTTCTATACCACATCCAAAATGGTCCATGAACCATTTACAGCCAGATGCATGAGCCGTTTGTATATTCCCTGAAAATATATTGAGCAGGTTTTTCTTGTCATCAAGGACTGTATTAATGAGAAACATAGGGGTTTTCATAAGAGAAATTCCCTCCATAATCTCCTCATGCATGGGATTTCCCTCAAGGACGCCTGATTTTGCCAGTTCATGTTTGCCCGGCCTATCTTTATTAAAAACCTTTTTGTGGATGCCAAGGATTGTTTCATAACCTGCAATGCCTGGAAATATTGCCTTTCTCCCTCCACCAAATCCTGCAAGGTAATGGAAGTTTATAGAACCTGTAACGATAGCAGCATCAGCGCGAATAAGTGATGAGTTCAAGATTATTTCCAGGCCTGAAGACGTCCATCCAATGGATGTTAAACTATTTTTTTCAAAACAATCGTGGTCAAAAGAGGGGATCTTCTCGTATATAAAACTTGATAGGATGTCTTTTTTTTCTTCTTCCGTCTGTTTTCTGTGATTTCCGAGGGCAAATATTATTTTTATATTCGTATTTTTAAAGAATTTTTCGTATAGGATGGGCAGTATCCGTTCTATACCTGCATATCTTGTTATATCCGGGACTATGAGAAGGATATCTTTACATTGACGAAGCCAGTCGGCAAATGGTTTTTCGTGGATGGGGGTTTTTAGGGAGTTTAAAAGAGCCTCCTTCAGGGAAAGAGGCTCAGGTTCTTTATGTTTTAATACTCTTGTTTGCCAGTTGGGCGGCAACTTGCAGGAGATTACATCATTTCCGTATTTAAGGTACTGCATTGTCATTTTATACTATAAAAAACATCTCTCCCGCCAAATATTGCCAGTTCACCTAACTCATCTTCAATTCTTAATAATTGATTATATTTTGCAATCCTTTCACTTCGGGAAGCAGAACCGGTTTTTATCTGCCCAACATTTGTTGCCACTGCCAGGTCTGCAATGAATGTATCTTCTGTCTCTCCGGAACGATGGGAGATCACACATGTATATCCAGCCCTTTTTGCTATCTCAATAGTGGTGAGTGTTTCGGTGAGGGTTCCAATCTGGTTCAACTTGATAAGTATGCTATTTGCTATGCCTTTTTTTATCCCTTCCATAAATATTTTTGGATTTGTAACAAAAACATCGTCACCTACGATTTGTATTTTAGAAGAACACCTCTCTGTAAATTTCTTCCAGCCTTTCCAGTCGTTCTGGGCAAAACCATCCTCAATAGAGATTATAGGGTAATCAACGATAAGTGAGTCATAGAAATCAACAAGTGTATCGCTACTCCATACATTTCCGTCGATATGGTATTTACCTTTTTTGTAAAGTTCACTTGCGGCTGTATCTAAGGCCAGGAGTATATCCTTACCTGGCTTGTACCCTGCCTTTTCAATAGCTACGACCAAAGTATCAAGAACTTCCTTTGTTGATGATATTTGAGGGGCAAAACCGCCTTCATCACCTACGCCTGTAACATGTCCTTTATCTTTCAAGACACCTTTCAGTGTATGAAAAACCTCTACTCCCATTCTGATTGCCTCTTTGAAGCAGTCTGCTCCAGCTGGAACTATCATGAATTCCTGAACATCGAGGGAATTCTGAGCATGTACCCCTCCATTGATAACATTCATCATGGGAACCGGTAATTCGCGCGCTCTTATACCACCCATATACTGATATAATGGTAAAGAGATATATTCTGATGCTGCCCTTGCAACTGCCATGGAAACGCCAAGCAAAGAGTTTGCACCGAGATTGCTTTTGTTCTCTGTTCCATCAATCTCTATGAGAAGTTTATCAATAAACGCCTGGTCTAATGCATCAAGGCCTTCTATCTTGGGGGCTATAATATTGTTCACATTGTCAACTGCCTTAAGCACACCCTTTCCTTTATACCTTTTTGCATCACCATCTCTTAATTCAAGGGCCTCTCTTTCCCCCATAGACGCTCCGGATGGGACAATGGCCCGCCCCATATAACCGCTCTCTAATACAACCTCTACTTCAACAGTTGGATTTCCTCTACTATCCAGCACTTCCCTTGCAAATACATCATATATGGTTGACATGAATACCTCCTTTTTCCTTTCACCTTTATTCTTTTACCCGATCTTTTCTCGTGAGAATAACATAGGGAACAAGGACGGTCAAACATTTTGTTTGAAGTGATAGATGAGAGGGTTGAGGTAGAAAAATCAAATGGATACATTGAGAAACGTTTGGATAGTTTCAATAATGATTACAAAATGATTCTTTTCGGTTTATACTGTTATATAATTCATATGTAAATGAAGGCCAAAAACCTGTTTTTAAACATTAAAGAATTGATTTCTGAAGAGATATTTGAGGCTCTCCTGAAAAATGAGTATCTTAAACTGGAACGGATAATCTCCAATGGTCATGCAACTTCACAGGGGGAGTGGTGTGACCAGGATACTAATGAATGGGTTATCTTGCTTCAGGGAAGTGCCGGTATTTTATTTGAAGGTAACACAGAAGTGCTTGTGTTGCGGCCGGGTGATTATGTGAATATTCCTGCCCATATGAAACATCGGGTCGAGTGGACAGATTCCGGCGAAAAGACTATCTGGTTAGCACTCCATTACCGATAGAAAATGCTTTCCCAAGGAAATTACCCAGCCCATAATATTTACGTATCTCAGGGGCATAAATGAGAGGTTTCACTTTTTCTATGTCAGGAATACCCTTTGGCCCGAGCATCGAGTCCTCTGCTTTAATATCCATAATCTCACCAATAAATTGGGTGTGTAATCCTATTGCAATGGTATGGAGTAACTTACACTCTAAAACAAAGGGAAATTCCTTTATATAGGGAGCGTCAACAAGGTTACTTTTTACAGGGGTCAGTCTGCTTACGGTAAACTTGTCCTCCTTTTTGCCTGATGCAATCCCGAAATAATCAACTTCTTTTATATAGGCCTCAGAAGGGATATTGATCGTGAAGGCTTTCCGTTCTATGATATTGCCGTAAGTATATGTAGCCTTCCTGAGAGAGACAGCAACACAGGGCGGTTTGGAACAGCATATCCCTGTCCATGCAACAGTCATCACATTCGCTTTTCCAGCTTTATCGTAAGACCCCACAACCATAACAGGGGTTGGATAAAAAATAGTTCTTGCTCCAATGGACTTTTTCATCGCCCTCCTCCTTGTGTTTTGATCTTTACCGCCATAATTCCTGTAATATGATGCTCATTATAGCCTATTCTCGGGAAGTTGGAAAGGATACAAACTGAAGTTCTTGAAAAGGCAAAAAATTCACCGAACAATGTAAAGAGGGAAGGGAAAAGGCTGCGGTGCTTTTTCAATTTGTGAGAGATCATATTTTTTACAATCCTTATGGGGCCGATATGAGAAAGAGAGCGATACAGGACTTCAAGTACCTTTAAAAAAGGACACGGTTACTGCATGCTGTAATCATCAAGTAACCCATTGACAGGTAACTTATGGTTTGTTATTGTTAGGGAGCTACTGATGAAACCCCATGAAAACTGTATCTATTGATCAGATAAACATCCATGACAGGAGATTTTGCATATCCTATCCCCTTTATGACGGAGAGCTTCTTTTATCTATTCAGAAAATAGGTATTATTCAACCCATAATACTCCTTGATACAACTCCTTTCCTCGTAGTGGTTGGATTTAGAAGGCTTGAATCGGCTATAAGGCTCGGACATTCAAAGATCTCTTGTATAATTGATGATATTAATGAAAAAGAGGCCCTTCTTTACTCCATCCACGATAATGTGAAAAGGGGGTTGAATATTATTGAAAAAGCACACGGTATTGAAAAGATGTTACACATGGGTTTTTCGATAACCGAAATACATGATACAATGGTGGTATTGGATCTTCAACCACACGAAAAAGTTCTTAACAACCTCATAGCGATAGCTTATGCGGAAAAGCCTTTGAAGGATTTTATAATGTCCCACAGGCTCTCTATGCAAAACATTGAAAGCCTGTTAAGCTTTGATATTGGGGAAAGAAAACAAATCATGGAATTGCTCTCCTCCATGCGTGTCACAGAAAGCTACATGAGGGAAATCCTCCAGATGATGCGTCTCGTCAAAATAAAGGAAGGACAAATAGACTTGAATGAAATCATGGGCATAAAAGATATACATGGCTTGAAGAAAGAACTAAAAAAGAAAACGAACCCTATACTTTCATCCCTTGAAGAAGAGTTCAAGGCAATAATACATAAATGTGCACTACCGCCAAATATCGATATAAAGGTAGACCCCTTTTTTGAAAAGGAGTATATTGATATAAGGATAAAGGGTAAAGACCAGAAAGAGATAGAGGATGCGATTGAAAAACTTGGCAGAGCGTTAAAGGGTGGATACATCGGGAGCATGTTTGGACTCACAAAAGGTTAGTTTTGT
>CAIJOT010000104.1 GCA_903822335.1 uncultured delta proteobacterium | reverse complement strand
TGGGCCTTGCGGTAAAGAAGCCACGGATCAAAAGAAAGGGCGCCTCTCGGTATCTGTGCTATCCCGAACATACCGTCTACACCCGTCTGGGAAAGAGGGTGATGGAGGCTGACTTCATCGGAAAGAAGTACATAACGGGGAGAACGGAGCCCATCAACTTCATCGGTTTCTCCTTCAAAAAGGAACCGCGCCTGCGGTACTTCAGGCGGATAGAGGGGCAGACGGCAGCGAACTTCATACGGGAATGTTCCACGTTCTTCGAGAAGTTCGAAAGACCCGATTGCGTGAAGGTAGACAACACACTGGCAATAATAGGCAGTGCATCGGGGAAGAGGAACATCTCGAAGACCATGAACTTCCTTTTGGAGAACAAGGTGTATCCCATATTCGCTGTACCCAGGAAGCCCTTTTCCCAGGCCTCCATAGAGGGCAACAACTCGGTCTTCTCCCGGAAGTTCTGGAACCGTATCTCCTTCTCCTCCCTTGAGGAGATCGACGAGAAGCTGGAGTGGTTCAACGAGGCCTCCCTGCGCTAACAGGATATCAATCTTGTACATACGAGAAAGAAAGTGCGTTTATCCCCAGGGTCTATTTTATAAGGCAGGTACAGGAGGATCAGAAAACAAAAGACGGATACATCGATGTCCTCAACGAGAAAGTTCAGCTCCCTTCCCCCTATATCAACTACTTTGTGCTGGCAGAATGGGATGTAACGAACGAGAGCCTCGCTGTTCATTTTGAAAAGGATGAGGCTCTTGAGACTATAGAGCGGGTAGCTTTTTTGGTGAATACAAAATCAAGAATAAGGTATAAGGGGTGGTAGTCGTTTATTTGACATATAACCGCTATCCGCTAAATGCTATATGCTGTTTTTTAATAGTGGAGAAAATAGTGGAGAGATTGTATGATGTTTCGAATACCACATTATGCAAGGAGGACTCATGAGCGGCATTTTTGGAATTGTATCCAGGAAGAACTGTGCAAGCGACCTTCTCTACGGGACGGACTACCATTCCCACATGGGAACCGAGTATGGCGGAATGGCTGTTCTGGGAAAAAGTTTCTACCGCCATATTCACGACATCAGCAAGTCCCAGTTCAAGTCCAAATTCTTCGAAGAATACAAGGAGATGGAGGGGAATCTGGGTATCGGGGTTATTAGCGATCGGGACGCACAGCCCCTTATTATTGGCTCGAAGTTCGGAACCTTTGCCATTGTGTCCGCAGGTCTTGTGGACAATACGAACGAACTGGCTGCGGAGCTTCTCCAAGAGGGAGAGACCTTTGGTGAGATGTCGAGCGGAGGGGTTAACTCTGTCGAGTTGATTGCCAAACTGATCAACCAAGGGAAAACCCTCATTGAAGGGATCGAAGGCCTCTATGATCGGATCAAGGGGTCGGCTTCTATCCTTCTCATGAAAGAGGATGGAATTTATGCAGCTCGAGACCGTCTGGGCCGAATGCCTCTCGTCGTCGGAGAGAGGGATGGAGACTATGTGATTGCCACAGAAACATGCTCCTTTCTCAATTTGGGGTATCGAATCACAAAGTATCTTGAACCAGGGGAGATCATTCGCCTGGGAAAATACGGATTAGAGGAGCAGCTTGCAGGAAAGACCAGAAAACAGATCTGTGCGTTCCTGTGGATCTACACGGGATACCCTGCTTCGAGTTACGAAGGGATCAATGTTGAACTTGTCCGCGAACGCTGCGGGAGGTTTCTGGCGAAAAACGATGATGTGAAAGCCGATCTTGTAGCGGGGGTTCCTGATTCCGGAGTTGGCCATGCCATCGGGTACGCCATGGAATCGGGGTTTCCCTACCGGAGACCCCTGGTCAAGTATACGCCAGGATACGGAAGGAGCTATACACCTCCTGCACAGGAAATCCGGGATCTTGTGGCAACCATGAAGCTCATTCCTGTTAGGGATGTGATTGATGGAAACCGTATTGTTCTTTGTGAGGATTCGATAGTCCGCGGAACTCAGCTTAAAAATTATACCCTGAAGAAGCTCTGGGAATCCGGAGCAAAGGAGGTTCATGTCCGTCCGGCCTGTCCTCCCCTCATGTTTCCCTGTAAATTTGCTTTGTCCACGCGTTCCATCGATGAACTGGCTGCCCGCAGGGCTATATGGGCGCTCGAAGGACATGATGCGGAGGATATCGGGGATTATCTCAACGATCGTTCAGAGAAGTACCAGAAGATGGTAGATTGGATTTCGAGGGAGATTGATGCTACGACGCTACGGTATCAGCGGATTGATGACATGGTAGAAGCAATCGGTCTTTCCCGCGAGAAGCTCTGCCTCCACTGCTGGACCGGGGACGATGATCGATAGGAACACACGTACATATCGTTGCATACTCGATAGTAATCAAATGTACAGAGAACGATGATGCATTACCTGCGGCGGTTGGGGATTCAATGGGAGGGAGGCTTGCACCTGCCGCTCTCGGGTTCATTACGTTCCTTTTTGGCATAGGTCAGTCTCTCGGGCCTGCTATCGCCGGATGGATGAAGGATACAACAGGAACCTTCGCAGGGGGCTTTGTTATGTCCGCTTTGGTATCTCTCTTGGGTGCCGCAGGTTCAATGATGCTCCGAAAGAAGGCTTAGAAATGGAAGGTCTGAGGAATAGGGGGTACGGTCAATAGAATGAGAAGGCTTCTTTCGTTTCTCAACCTTGTTTTTACTACAGTATTCTTTTCTATTATTGCCCTTATTTTATACCCCTTTGACCGTAAGGGGGGAAAGATTAATAAACTTGGCAGGTTATGGGCAATCGTTCATCTCAAGGTATGTGGTATCAAGGTTTCGCTGGAGGGGCTTAAGAACATATCTGAACCTCCTTATATATTTATGTGTAACCATCAAAGTGAACTTGATATATTTGCACTTCTTTCGTCCCTTCGTTTATCGGTAAAGTGGATAGCAAAAAAGGAACTCTTCTTTATGCCATTCTTAGGATGGTTGTTAAAAAGTGGAAGAAACATAAGCCTCGACAGAGAAAACCCGCGAGAGGCCCTTAAGGCAATGAACGAGGCAGCTCAAAAGATAAGAGACGGTATGAATATCATTATATTTCCGGAAGGGACATGGAGCAAAGACAGTACTCTCCTGCCTTTTAAAAAAGGAGGGTTTTTTCTTGCCCTTCGTGCCGGGGTACCTATAATACCGATAGGCATTGAAGGAACGGGTAAATTGCAACCGGAAGGCTGTTTTGTTCCGAGAGAAAAAGGATTAATACATATAACGATAGGTGAACCGGTATATACAAAGAAAGAAGGGTACTTCACCAAGACCCAGTTGATGCTTGAGGTAAGATCCCGTATCGAAAGGCTTATAGGATGCCGTGAGAACTGATACCAATACACCAGCACAGGCTCACCTGATAATGGAGATGGGGCTGGCCCGAAATTCTCGTACTTCGTGTGACCACGACTCAGTAGAAGGTAATACTCCTTAACCTCCATGTACGTCTGGAAGCAAAAGTCTCTCGGGCGGGCAGCACTTGCAGCAAGTCCATGTGATTGTATGACGACCAGGTATCAGCCGCTTCAAAAATACCTGCCCATGTTTTTCTAAGCAAGCGTCCCCGGGTGAGAATGTCAACGTCCCCTTCCCACGCGCAGCGGAGCAGCGAGGGGAAAAATGTTCCGCTGCAAAGTATATTTTAGCAACAGACTATCAACGTGAACCCAAAAATCAAAAGACCCGGAGGAAATCCCCGGGTCTTTTGATTTTCGCTACCCATATGTGCATTATGCAGCGTCTAATGCAATGATAGGCCAGACCTTTATTGAAAGAACGCCGTCCAACGGCTTTACTTTGGTTCGTATCGTGTTGCCGATCTCACTGGCACTCGTTCCTTTCACCAGCATCAGGATATCGTACTTGCCCCTTGTGTAGTCGCAGTAGACGATCTGCTCATCAAAGTAGAGGGCCGGATAGAGAGTGTCCAGTTTTTCCTTGTTGATCTTGAGCGCTACATAGGCGGAAGTTCTCATCCTGCCTCCAGGAGTAAGGACCTCATATCGGTATCGCGGCCAAGTGCTTTATCGACAGACGCGATAGCCCTGCTCACGTCCTCGGAGAGTTCTGGTACCTCCACTGGAAGCATTGTTATATTCGCTACACCTTCAATGGCCTTAATCTCCATCTCAATGAATTTCGAGATGTCCTGATAGATCACCCTGCAGGAGGAGAAGAATCAGTCACTATCGCCCCGCACCGCATCGCAGTAGAACACGTTATTCTTGAAGGACAGCTTTCTGTAGACCTCCGGCAGGTTGGCTGTTTCTTTCAGCTCAACCATGACATACATACTGATAGATTGGGCAGGGAAAGCCTCTTCCAGGGGTTGATTTTATTCAGGTTTTGCGACAGAAAGAACCAAATTTCATGAAAAATAGGGGCAAACTGCGGAAGATGGGCTAATTTCTCGTTGTTACAAAGGGAAGGAATGAATATCCCTACATTTTATGCTGCCTCCAAGATATTCATTCCTTCCCTTACTTCAACTAACTTCTTTTCAGTCATCGGTAAAAGGATTTCTCTCATTTTTCTTTACTCTTTCTGACTATACTTCTTTTTTCTCCAAGAATAGAAGGTGGAACAGGCCGGTCAGAAGCATAGTTGGTTAAGAATTTTAGCGGTGCAGGGATGGAGAAAGGGATGGGAAAGCCATCCTTTTCTCCAGCGTTCTATCAAATCCTCGTCTTATCCTGCTTTTAGCTCCTTGAATTTCGCGGTCATAGCAGGTAATACTTCTTTCCAATCCCCGACGATCCCGAAGTGGGCTACGTTGAAGATATTAGCCTCTTTATCCTTATTTATAGCGACAATGCACTTTGATCCCAAGCAGCCAGCGATATGCGCCATGGCACCAGAGAGACCTACGGCTATGTATAGCTTAGGGCTGACTACCTTCCCGCTCTGGCCTATCTGGAGCGTCGCCGGCGCCCAACCCTCGTCACAGGCAACTCTGGTACCACCAACAGCGCCACCCAGAACGTGAGCTAGCTCCCGGAGCATCCCGAAGTTTTGAGCAGTGCCCATACCACGTCCACCGGCTACAACTACTTCAGCGTCTTCCAGCTTCACCCCTTCAACTTCCTCTTTTATCCGTTCGACAACCCTGACTTTAATCGCCGAGGCGTCGAGCTTGTCTTCTACAGGAATAACCTTACCTTGCCGAGCGTCATTGCGCTCTGCAGGCGGCACTGTTTTTGCTCTCATGGTAGCCATCTGAGGGCGTGCAGACTTTGACACCATCGTGGCGTGTGCGTTACCACCAAAGACAGGCCTGGTCGAAACCAGCAACTTAGTCGCCGGGTCAATAGATAACTCCATACATTCCATAGCGAGCCCGCCCCCTAAGCGACCATTTAGTCTCGGAGATAAATCACAACCGATATCGGTATGGCCAAAAAGCATAATAGAAGGAACTATTTTCTTACAAAGATTAGCCGCTGCCTGAGTGTAGGCATCGGAGTTATAAGCATCCAGTATACTTTCTTCAGCAATATAGACATTGTCTGCCCCATAGGCGATTGCCTCCTGACCCAGGCCACCTGATTTGCTACCCATTAATAGAATACTTAATTCCTCACCCAGTTCGTCGGCAAGCTTTCTTCCGACTCCAAGGAGTTCTATCGTGATTGGCGCTAATTGCCCTTCAGCGATTTCACCACAAACCAAAACACCTTTATGATTATCCATTGAATATCCTCCGTTCATTATATCAGTTTGGCAAGCTTTGAGACCAGATTGACAGCAGCGTCGCTAAGAGTATCCCCGGTAACTATCTCACACTCGGTCTTTCGGGTCGGTACAGTGAGACTGGTGATTTCGGTATGGGCGTTACCCTTATCCAACTGCGAGGCTTCAGCTCCAATATCCTGCGCCTTCCATACCGGAATCTGCTTTTTGCGAGCAATCATGAGGCGCATTCCAGCCGGGAGACGAGGGAGACCAATCTCGCTGCTGACGGTAACCAGGCTTGGCATAGGAGCTTCCACTACTTCATAACCATCATTCACTATCCTCTTTACCCTGACGTTCTGGTCCACTGCCTCGATATCACAGGCGAGAGTAACTACAGGGATGCCAAGTATTTCGGCCAGAATAGAGCCAACCTGCCCAGCGCCCCAGTCAGCGGCCTGTCGGCCACACAAAATCAGGTCATACCCGCCAATCTTCTGGATAGCTTTCCCCAGGACATACGCAGTACCAAAGCTATCTAAGTTTTCGAAGGCTGCATCATTGAGAACAAATCCATCGTCGGCCCCCATAGATATGGCGTGCTTTATCACGTCAGAAGCTTTTTCCGACCCTATGCTTATCACGGTTATTTTCCCCTTGTGCTTATCCTTTAGCCGGCATGCTGCCTCAACCGCTCGTTCATCATATACACTTATTACAGGCGGCACTCCGGAGGGAGCAATAACCTGTTTCGTCTCGGGGTCAATCTTGAATTTGGCCGGTGGTATCTCTGGGTCAAGTACTTGTTTAACACAGACAATAATATTCATATAATCTCCTCTCCTGATTAAGATTGCTTCATTGCTGCTTCAACTACTTCAACAAGGTCTTTTGCCTTCAACGAGTCCTTAACACCTTTCTGTTCAATGCCCTCCTCGAGCATCTGTAGACAATAAGGGCATGAAGTCACAACGGTCTCAGCCCCAGTCTTGATAACTTCATCCATACGCACATGATTAATCTTTGTTGTGCCATGCTGTTCTTCTATCCACATGTGTCCGCCGCCACCGCCGCAACAAAAGGTCGTGCTTTTCGAGCGTTCCATTTCCTTAAGCTTTGCCTTTGGGATAGTTTGCAATACGCGGCGCGGCTCCAGATATACTCCATTATAACGGCTTAAATAGCAAGGATCATGATAGGTGAGTAGGGAATTCAGCTCATTGGTAAGTTTCAATCTACCCTGCCTGATTAAATCAGCAAGCAGCTCGGTGTAATGAACTACTTTGAAATCACCGCCGTACATAGGATACTCATTCTTTATGGTGTTGTAGCAATGGGGACAGGAGGTAATAATCTCTTTAATGCCGTAGCTTTTAAAAACTTCAATATTCTCCTCCGCCAGAATCTGAAACTGGAACTCATAACCTGCTCTTCTTGCCGGGTCACCGCAGCAGGACTCTGCTTCGCCTAATACACAAAAATCGACTTCGGCTGCTTTCAGCACCCTCGTCAAGGAAAGAGTAGCTTCTACATTACGCTCAATGAGAGCTCCGGTGCAACCTACCCAGAACAAGGTATTAACATTTTCGCATTCACCCAAAATTTTGAGTCCCATATCATTTGTCCAGTCGCCCCTTAACCTCAGCGACTGGGCTCCAGCCCATGGATTTCCTCTTGTCTGCATATTTCTGAGCATAAGCTGGGCACTTTCCGGCATCTTATTTTGCACCAGCACCAGATTTTGCCTGAGTTCGATTATCTTACGTACATGTTCTATATTGACCGGGCATACCTCCTGGCAGGCGCCACAGGTGGTACAGGCCCAGATCTCGTCTTCGGTTACCACATCACCGATCATATTCTTGGCCTGGTTTTCCGAGAATTCCTCCGCCTTACCGGCAAGCAATCCAGGGCCCTCCTCCAGCAAATGCTCTTTCAAGTTATGAATTACCTCTCTGGGCGAGAGGGACTTGCCACTAAGCTGGGCGGGACAATTGACATGGCACCGACCGCACACGGCACAAGCATAAAGGTCAAGCAAGTCCTTCCAGGTAAAGTCCTGAATCTTCGATACGCCAAAGGTTACCGACCCTTCAGGAGCTTCAAGAGGGATGGGCTCAAGCACCACCTTAGATGCCAGTGGCTTGAAGAGGATATTGACACCGGAGGCAAGAACGTGCAAATGCTTGGAGCGTGGGATATACACCATGAAGCCAAGGATCAAGGCGTAGTGAAGCCACCAGGTCCCACGGGAAACAGCTATCAGTGTGCTTTTCGAGATGCCGGCGCCGGATAGGAAGCGAGCAAACGCCGCCCCCACGGGGGGCCAGTCATGGGTATCCCCGGAGCCTGCTAAGCCAAAACCCTCGATGCAAAAATGGAGCGCCATAAGGCTGAAGACCATAATCATGATAACGCCTGCCTCGACGCTTATCTCCAGTCTTTCCGGCCTCACGACATAACGCCTGATGGCTGCCCATACTATAGCTATGATGACGAACAGCCCGGCAATATCCAGAATGGAAGAATAAATCGTCTCTAATGTACCGCCCATGATATACGGGTAGAGGCCAAAACCTTCTGCCAGACCAATGAAGACTACATAGCTGATTAAAAAAAAGCTAAAACCCCAGAACATGAAAGCATGTCCGAGTCCGGCCAGATCCCTTCCGGTAACGCTTTTCAGGCTGCACCGCTGAGATACAACCTCGAACAACATATTCTTGATTCTCTCCCCTATTCTGTCGAAGCGGTTCTCCTGCTTCCCCAGAGCCATGAGGCGGAAGAGGAAATAAAGCCTCTGCGCAAATAAGCCAAAGGCGATGATAAACATGACCCAGAAAATGACATACCCCGATATGCCCCAATAGGTCGCGCTAACTGGCGACATGATTACCTCCTAATTCGTTTATGAGACTGTCTAGTTTTGAAAAGCTCCATTCCTTTTATCCCTTTTCGGGCTAGCAGTCAATTGAAAAAATAAATGAATTTCAATCTTCTTTCTTTTCTTTACCCTTTCTGACTACGGTTCTTTGATCTTCAGGAATGGGAGGCGGAACAGGCTCGCCTGTAATCTTCGTCACCGCACCAAAGCGAGGGGGGCAAGCTTCAAAGCACGTTCCACATTTTATGCATTTCTTTTGATCAATCACGTGGACCTGGTTCTTTGCACTTATAATCGCCTCCACAGGGCATCTCCTCGCGCACGTCATACAGGCCTGGCACTTTTCTGGATCAATATAGTACGAGATTACTTCGCTAAATAACTTGTCTATCTCGTCTTTGGTGAAAAACTTGTCATATTCTTCTGGGTTCTCAAGACGTGTCCCCAGCTTCTCGTTTTTCACCACCTTAATATATGGGACTAACTTTGTAATTTCTCGAAGTCTGGACTTTAATTCATTGTCATCTATTCCTTCACCTTTGCCTTTGCCAAGTGGTCCTATTTCCTTCACCTTCTTGACAAAATCATTGACAGATTCGACAAAAAGGGTTGCTTCAGCGCCGGACATAAATTGGATCCGTAATCTTTCCGGGTTCAGCCCCATGTGTTCCATTATTTTTTTGAATAGAAGCACCATGTTGAGGGCATGGTAGTTTCCATGAGTGATATAATTACATTCATTTAAATGGCAACCACCAATAAACACCCCATCTATTCCATTTGAGAAGGCCCGGAGTACAAATGCCATGTCGACTCTCCCGGAACACATGACGCGAATAAGCCTCATTTCAGTTGTATATTGCAGTCTGGAAACTCCAGCCAGGTCGGCAGCGCCGTATGCTCACGTATCGCATACAAAACCTAATATTCTTGGTTTAAATTTAAGCCCTGCACTCATTCGTTCTCACCTCCTTACTTAGTAATGCCGGCTTTATTCATTAGGAACCGTTACGAAATAACCATTACATTTCTGACCATTTCGTTACGGCTCCTAATGCCGGTCACGGTATTTCAATGTTACGGTTATTTTTGAACGACGGCTTCGTATACTTCTACACATTTCCAGCCGCCGCATCAATTTGTTGTATGATCTCTTCCTCTGGAACCAACGCATCAATTTCGCTCAAGAGTTCTTCATCGGTATAGTGCTTTAGTGAAATAGCCCCTGTTGGACACTTTGCATTACAGAGACCATCTCCTTTACAGAGGACAGGATTCACTACAGCCTTTTTGCCTTGTTTTGTATCACGAAGCTCTAAGGCACCATACGTACAGACTGCAACACATGCCCCACACCCCATACACCTCTTCTCATCCACCTCGCACACAGAGCCGGAGGCCACGACTATATCATGCGAGAGAAGCGTCAAGGCCCGGCCTGCAGCTCCATAAGCCTGGTTAATCGTTTCCTGTATAAACTTAGGATAGTGAGCCATTCCACAAAGATAAACGCCGTCTGTAGCAAATTCAACAGGTCTTAATTTGACATGAGCTTCTTTGAAGAAGCCATCCGGGCTCAACGTTACCTTGAATAATCCGGCTACTTCCTTGGTGACTGCGGAGGGAATAACAGCGGCAGCCAAAGCAATTATATCAGCATCTATTTCAAGCTTGTTACCGAGAACATAATCTATCGCAGTAACCTTGAGAACGGGGCGACCGTCCTCCGACTCACCAGGTTCCACCTGAGGTTTATCCTGCGGCTCATAGCGGATGAACTTGACATCTTTACTTGCCGCTTCCCGGTAATAATCCTCTTTGAACCCATAGGTTCTGACATCCCGAAAGAGAATGTAGATATCCATCTGGGGGTTCAGCTCTTTCAGTTTCAAGGCGTTCTTTACGGACTCGCTGCAACAGATCCGGCTGCAATAATTTCTCTCTTCATTTCGGCAGCCTACACATTGGATCATCACCAAATTTTGTGAGTTGATCACCTTTTCATCTCTATTGGCGATCTTCTCCTCCAACTCAAGATGGGTCATGACCCTGTCATCTTCTCCATAAAGGTATTCCGTAGGCGTATATAAATCCGTACCGATTGCGATGACGGCCGCGCCATGTTTTATCTCTGTGACCCCTCTTTCGGACTTCACCGTGGTTACGAAATTCCCGACATAACCTGTAGCCTCCGTGATTGTCGCATCCGTATATACATGTATTAAGGGATGCTGATAAACCTTGCGTATAAGATCACGCAAATAGGCCTGAACATCCAGTCCTTCAAGGGTGGTATGAATTCTTCGCGCGATTCCACCAAGGTCTGTATCCTTTTCCACCAGGTAAACCTCATGTCCCTGGTTGGCTATGGAGAGAGCAGAATTCATGCCGGCTATACCTCCACCAACCACTAACCCCGTCTTGTTGACAGGCAGATCAAACTCCTGTAATGGCTTCAAATGGCAAGCGCGGGCTACCGACATCCGGATTATATCATGTGCCTTTTCGGTGGCCTCTTCCTTTTCTTTCGAGTGGACCCATGAGTCATGCTCCCTGATATTAGCCATTTCATAATAATATTGATTGATCCCCGCCTCCCGAAGGGTGTCCCGGAATAACGGCTCAAGGGTCCTGGGGGAGCAGGCAGCGACAACCACCCGATTGAGCCCTTTTTCATTTATCATGTCTGTTATTTCTTTGGCAGAATTAGTAGCACATGAAAAGAGCTGTTCCTGGGCGTAGACAACATTGGGCAGGGTCTTGCAATATTCAACCGTTCCGGGAACATTTACTATCCTTCCGATATTCGCCCCGCAATGACACACAAAGACTCCTACCTTTGGCTCCTCTTGGGAGACATCTTTTTCCGGCGGATATATCCTTTCCTTAGAAAGATTTCCTCGCCTGTAGTCGAGGAGCTCACCACATTGGGAGCCGGCTCCGCTGGCGCTAAAAACCGACTCGGGAATATCTATAGGACCCTGAAAGGCTCCGCTTACAAAGATCCCGGGCCTGTTGGTCTCCATAGGATTGACAGGATTGAGCTTACAAAAATCGTGAGGATTGAGTTCAATGCCGAATTTTTTTGCCATGCCCTTCACATCAGCAGGAGGATTCAATCCGACGGATAATACCACCATATCGAATTCTTCCTCTTTTACTCCATCGTCGGGTGTAGAATACCGTATGGTTACATTCTTGGTTTCCGGGTTCTCTCTTACTATTGATGTGTAGCTTCTGAAAAATCGAACACCAGGAAGTTTCTCCGTTCTTTCGTAGAATCGCTCAAAATCCTTCCCATAGGAACGAATATCGTTATGGAATATCGTACACTCTGCCTCTGCGTTGTGATCTTTTGTCAAAATCACCTGTTTCTGGGTATAGGTGCAGCATACAGCCGAACAATAGCTGTTACCGCCAGGAATAACCTGTCGGGAACCGACGCATTGAATCCAGGCTACGTTATGGGGATGCTTCTTGTCGGAAGTACGCAGTATCTCACCTTGGTATGGTCCGGTGGCGCATAACAGCCGTTCATAGTCCATACCGGTTACCACGTTTACAAATTGTCCGTATCTATATTCCTCCCTCACCTTAGGATCAAACGGCTCAAGGCCGGGAGCCAGAATTATCGCCCCTACATTTACTTCTACCTTCTCCGCCGTTTGATTGAAATCTATGGCGTTATTCTTACATACTGCTTCGCAAATACGACATTTCTTCTCTTTAAGGTAAAGACAGCTTTCATCTATATAAGTTACAAGTGGAATTGCCTGAGCAAAATATACATGGACGGCTTTATTCTTCGATATTTCCTGATTATATTGATCAGGGTATTTGGCCGGGCAGTATTCTACACAGGTAGTACAACCGGTGCACTTGTCCTCTCGAATATACCTGGGCTTTTTAATCAGCGTTACCTTGAAGTTTCCTGCTTCCCCTGCTACACTGTTAACTTCAGTATAGGTGAGAACCTCTATATTGGGATGCCGGCCGACCTCGACCAGCTTGGGTGCGAGTATTCACATGGAGCAGTCATTGGTCGGAAAGGTCTTGTCAAGCTGGGCCATATGGCCCCCAATGCTCGGCGCTTTCTCAACTAGGTAAACCTTAAAACCAGCAGTGGCAAGGTCAAGTGCGGCTTGAATACCGCTGATCCCTCCACCGACAACCATTACGTCTCCAAAATTACTATCTCCAAGGTTTTTACAAAGTTGTTGAATATTGTCTTTTAGCAATATTACGTTTTCCACTTTCTATCACCTCATCAGGTTTTATATGCCCGTATCGTCCGGGTTCGGTCGTGTTAGCCGTACTTAATTTGTTGAGCAGCCAAGTCGCTCCGGGTGGGAATACACCGACAGGCGGTTTCCACGCGCATAGCCAACCAGGGCAATGCCCAGATCACGGGCAAGCGAAATGCCGCGTCCCGTCGGCGAGGTCCTCGAAACAACAATCGGGACCTGCATCCCTGCCGCTTTGAGCAACATCTCGGACGAAACGCGACCGGTGCTTAGTAGCAGTCGATCTCTGATTGATAATCCCCTCAATAGACATTCGCCCTGGATCTTGTAGAAGGTGTTATGTCGTCCGATATCCTCAGCCATTACCATCAGGTTCTTGGTATCGGACAGAGCCGAGGCGTGCACACCGCCACTAAGCCGATACAGCT